>JAJDAM010000744.1 GCA_029261905.1 Deltaproteobacteria bacterium | reverse complement strand
CCTTCATGTATCCGGCGATGTCGTTTTTTCGATGGGCTTCCAGCGCCCCCGGGTTCACGACCCCATCGAGATTGATGACCTCGCGATCCGTATAGAAATTGTAGACGCCCGCGTTGAACGATCCGATCTTCGCGGTCTCCGGCACGTCACGAAGTAGCTCGTTTGCGATCGATGCCGCCTGGGCCTTGTCGTACTCGTGGGGAGCGATGGGGCCGCTCTGCGAAGTCAGCGAAAACGCGAGAACACAGACAGCCGTGATGACGACGGCCAACCGATCGTTTCCGACGACCGACCCAACCGCTCGCGCCAGCAGCGGAACACACAATAAGTAGACCGGAATCGCCAGGTAGAGCCCATACCAGATGCGAAAACCATCGAGATAGAAGACGTAGTACGCGACCCAGACGGCGAACCCCGACACGACTACCGCCGCCAGGCGTGCGAGACCCGACGGCGTGCTCGCGGGCCGAAGCCGAATCACCGCGCAGGCTACACCGATTCCGGTCAACAATACCCACACGGGAGCGCGCCCACCGGCGATGAACTGGTTGAAGTAGCGCAACGCGACGGATGCGGTGGCCACCCAGCCTTCGATTGCGGATCCGTGTACCGGGTCCGCGGCGCGCAACACGCGTAGAGCCGCGCTGCTGTTGGGAATTGGGCTTCCCGTCCAGATCAGAATGGTCCCGATCCAGATCAGCGGAAGAATCACCGCCCCCAGCGACAGCACCGAAGCATCCCCGAAACGTCGTTCCCGAAGAGCGGTCGCGAACACCAGCACCACGGCCGGTGCCAGCAACAGCGGCGCATCCATGCGTGCCCAGAATGCCACGCCCACGCACAGACCCAGCACCGCCATCTCGCGACGACTCCCAGTGGAGGGACTCTCGCTGGAGTCATTCTCGAAAAGCGCCGTGAATCGGTCGAAGGTTACCAGCACCGCGAGCACAGCGAGCATCGTCTCGACGCCGGTCATTGCGAGCGCGTGGATTTTCGCATTCGCAGCCCAACCCACCGCGCATAGCAGCGCAACCGATCGCGGCGCGATCCGAGTCACGCATCGGTACAGAACGACGACGCAAGCCGCATTGGCCAGTGCGAGCAATCCAAGGCAACAGACGATCGCCGTGCCCGGCTCGAAGTACGGGTGAAACAACGACGCCAGCATCGCGTAGAGCGGATGAAACCCGCTGGTCGCGATCCCTGTGTTGAATTCTGGAAAGTGTCTGGCGATGACGAAGTAGTAGAATGCGTCATCGACGAGGTACTGGACATGCAGATAGTCCAGGCCTCTGGCCACATCCACGACGAACCGCAGCAGAGGCACCGCAGCGCAAACCCCGAGCACGAGGCGACCGACCGCCCGACCGCCTCCCGCATCAGCGCCGAGCTGTGCCATCAGATTCCATCGTGTGCGGCTGGCTCCATCCGCCATCGCTGCGGGTCACTTCGTTGCCGGCGCGTCATCGTTGCCGGACGTTCGTTGCGGGCGGTTCGTGGCTAGGAGATGTTCGCTGGGGATTTCTTGCCGAAGATTGTACTGGGCCCCGACCGAATCGCATTTCCGATCGGGGAACGAGGGAATCGGACTCATCCCGTATTGGGACGGACCCGCGCGGCTACTCGAGGTACCGGACGCTTCCCCGTTCGTAGTGGAGCTGGAGCCTTTGCCCGAGGTCGTAGAACATCACGGTCGGGATGCCCTTCTTCTCCAGCAATGCGCCAATCTCGATCGCTCGCTGGCGCTTCGTATCGCTCGGAATGCGTGACCACGCTGGGTTGACGGTGCCTGTGAAAACCCTGGCTCCGCCTTCGATGCTGGTGTGACCGCGGGTCAGGTACTCGGAGATCTCTCCGAGCTGCGCGTTGGTGTATGGCTTCGCGTTCGAGGCGTCGCCGCTGCGAGACATCACGAACACCGTGCCGGCGATCACGGCCAGCACGACTCCGATGGAGACGCCAATCATCCCCGACCGGCTCTCGCCTTTCACCTGGTTCTTCTTCTTTCGGTTCGGGTGCTTCTGATTCCGGCGCTTTCCGGGGCCGGTCGATTTCGTACTGCGCGGCGCTCGAGTCGAAGAGGGCCGGCGCGGTTCGCGCGCGTCAGGTGCGGCGGGGGTGCTCGTAACCGTGGGACGCAGCAGCAAGTCCTCGTCGAATAGCGGGTTCAGGTAGCGTGCGCGAAGTTCGGCCAGCTGTTGCGCCTGGTCGAATTTGCCACCGCGCGTGAGTTCGCGGATCCCCGTTTGGGCGAGTTTGTCGATTTCTCCCGCCGAAGATCGGCTCAGCCAATCCCCGTCGATACCCAGCTCTGCGAGTTCGTCGCGCACCTGATCGACGTGACGCACGATGAGACCGATCGTGACTACGCTCCTGATGATTCGCGAAATTCTCGCGTCGGAGCGATCGCGGAATGCGCCCTTTTCGAGCGCATTCAGCTTCGAGATCTCGACCTTTGCAACCAGCCGGTGTGCGGGGCTGTCTACCGGCACGCCGCGTTCGAGACGAACATGCAGCGCTGATTCGACTGCTTCGAGCTCGAACGAACCGAATGCAGGGAGCGCGTTGGAATCGGTTTTCTCTGCCGCTTGCGCACTGCCCGGTTCTGATTCCGATTCCGAAAGCAGCTCGAGTTCGGCTTGATCCAGCGACCGCTGCACTTCTTGTTGCTGCAGCACGCGATTGCTGACCGCCACATTGAACTCGACCACGCTTCTCAATACGTCGGGAACGAACAGCAGTTTCTCGGAGCCGTGTTTCAAATCGCGAACCCGCTGGACGATTTCGCTGATCGGCTCTCCCGCGGCAAGCGCCTCGCGCGCTTCGCCGATGGTCGCTGCCAACGCCAACGACTCCTCGGTCGCCTCACCCGCCGCCTCGCTGCAGATCTCCTGCAGGTACGTCGAGACAGACGTCGGGTCGCAATCGATCTGCTTCCGACCCTCTACTTCGCGGGTCGCGAGCAACGTGACGAGATAATCGACCAGGTCCGACCAGCGCCGGGTGGGCTCGGACAGGCAGACTTGAAGGAGTGCCTCGAGATCTGCGGGCGATTCTGCCCGAACGGCCGGCAGTATCGCGCGAAACTGCCAGAACGAGACCCGCGCGATGACCGCCAACATCTCCGTGTTGATCTCGGCGAGTGCACTATCGATCTTGGTGCTGGTTTGGGAATCGTCGCCGGTCGAATCAGCGCGTCGTTGAATCCAGCCGCGAATCTCGCGAAAACGCGATTCGACGTCGAAACCGCCGGTGGCCTCCGGTGCATGCGACAGCGCGCGCACGGCTCCTCGGAGCGTGGCGTATTGCTTGGTTGCGTTCTGGCTGTGATTGATCGGCACGTGAATGGCGTCTCGATTCGGTTCGTGAGCTCGACTGAACGATCGCTGGGACATCAGTCAAATCGGACGAATTCCGACGCCACTTGAGACATCGCACCGGGTACCGGGGTGTGCCGTGAAACCGAGCCGGCTCTTGCTGGCGCGTTATGCCGTCAGCGCAAAATCCCGCCGACATTGCAGTCGCAGCGCCTAGAGACCGATCAGACCCGCGAGCGCTTCGCGATGGAAACTCGGGTCGCCGAACAGCAACTCACTGGCCTTCGCCCGTTTGAAGTACAGGTGAGCGGGATGCTCCCAGGTAAAGCCCATGCCGCCGTGGATCTGGATGTTCTCTGCGGCTACGTGAAAGTAGGTCTCCGAGCAGAAGGATTTTGCGATCGCGCAGGACGGTCGAATGTCTTCGGAAGCGTCCGCAATCTCGAAACATGCCTGGTATGCGGCGGATTTCGCGAACTCCACCCCAACCAGCATGTCAGCGCACTTGTGTTTGATGGCCTGGAACGAGCCGATCGGCCTACCGAACTGCAAACGCGACTTTGCGTAGTCGACCGACATGTCCAAACACATCTGGGCCCCGCCGGTCTGCTCCGCGGCCAACGCGGCGATGGTCCGAGCCAACGCGATCTCCAGAGATGCGGACTGGTCGCCGTCGCTGATCTTCACCGCCGGTGTTTGTGTGAACGCGAGCGTCGCGAGCTTGCGGGTCAGATCGAGTGCCGGGATCGACGTCCGTTCGAGCCCCGCAGCTCCGGCCTCGACGCGAAACAACTCCACGCCGGCATTCGTCTTGGCCGCGACCAGGATCACGTCGGCGGTGTGCCCGTCGATCACGCAGTGCTTCGAACCGTCGATCTGCCAGCCGTCGCCCTGCTTCGTCGCCCGCATCTCTATGCCGCCCACGTCCCAGCGGCCGTTCTTCTCGACGTGCGCGAGTGTCGCGATCGTTCGTCCCGCCGCGATATCGACCAGCAAATCCTTCTGTGCAGCCTCGGTGCCGCATCCGAGCACTGCATTGGTCGCCAACACCGCCGTGCTGAGAAACGGTGAACACAGCAGAGCCCGTCCCATTTCCTCCATGACGACGAGCAACTCCACGTATCCTACGCCGGCACCGCCGAACTCCTCTGGAATGATCAAGCCCGCCAGTCCCATTTCTTCGGCCATTTGCGCCCACACGGCCCGATCCCAGCCCGTATCGGTCGCCATTTGTTCGCGGACGGCCTGCTCGTTCGATTTATCGGCGACGAATTGACGGATGGTCGCGCGCAGCTCGTCGTGCTCGTCGGTAAAACTGAAGTCGATCGCCATGGTCTGTCTCCTGCTCCGCTCGCGCCGGGAATGTCGTTGGCGTGCGGTTCTGTTTTCGTTCGCTGTTTCGTTTGCTGAAAGAAGAAGTCGGAAGTGCCGGCAGGGATGCGGGCCGTCAGCTCCGCGGTACATCCTTCCACGCGACCTT
>JAJDAM010000743.1 GCA_029261905.1 Deltaproteobacteria bacterium | reverse complement strand
CGCGTCGCGCTCGAGCAGGAGGCGCCCTCCCCAGGAGCGCCGCGCATCGGCCTGACCGGCGCACCCGGCGCCGGGAAATCGACGTTGCTCGATGCCATCGTTCGCGCACTTCGCCCACGCGGCGATACGGTCGCGATCGTGGCCGTCGATCCATCGAGCCGCAATACGGGCGGCGCGCTGCTGGGAGATCGAGCCCGAGTCCGATCGGGAGCCTCGGATCCCGGTGTGTTGATTCGATCGATGGCGGCGCGCGACCAGCTGGGCGGCCTCTCGGAGGGCACCTGGGCAGCTGTCTCGATCCTTTCGGCCAGTTTCGACTGGGTTTTCGTCGAAACGGTGGGCGTTGGACAATCCGAGAGCGAAGTGTCGTCGTTGGTCGACGTGTTGGTCTATGTTGCCACGCCGGGCGCGGGTGACTCGTTGCAGTTCATGAAAGCTGGAATTCTGGAATACCCGGACATTTTCACCGTCAATAAAGCCGACCTCGGCTCGGCTGCGTCACGAACCGCGGCTGAACTGCAAAGCGGAGTCGGACTCGGGGAACGGGGTGCGTCTGCCGAAAAGCCCGAGGTGGTTCTGATCTCTGCACGCGACAACACGGGCATCGAAGAATTGATCGAGTGCATCGATGCCACGATCGAACGACAATCCAAATGCGGCGGTCTTCGCGACCGTCGAATGCACGGGCGAGAGAGCCAGATCCTTCGCGTTCTCGAGCACCGCTACGGAACCTTCGGCATCGAGCGGCGGGGCGGAAGACAGGCCCTGCTGGATCGAATCCGCGAAACCGATGAGAGGTCCGCTTTCTCCTTGCTCGCTCAGCTCAGTCGACAAATCGAATCTGCCCTTGGAAACCAATCACCTGATGCCTGAATCCATCGAAGGTCTGTTCAAAGCCGTGCGCTCCGCCTGCTCGGCCACCGTTTGGTCCCGTGGCGTCGAGCTCTCACGCGCCAATGCCGTCAACGGCGAGAGCGTGGACGAAGACGAAGTTCGCATTCGCATTTCCACGCGTGGCGGCCTGATCTGCCCACTCGTCACGCTGTATCCCGACGACGAGGAGTGGGATTGTGACTGCAAGAGCCGAGAAGACGCGTGCGAACACGCCGCGGCGGCAATCATCTCGTTGAAGCAGGCTCGGAAGGAAGGGCTCGAACTCCCCGGAACGGGTGCCACCGCTCCCGGTCGGATCGGCTACCGCTTCACACGCCACAACGGCGGGCTTTCGTTGGACCGGGTAGTCGTAACCGGTAAGGACTCACCGCCGTTGCGCGTCGCGCTCGCGTCGGTGGCGTCTGGACGCACCGACGGCCCGGACTTCCTTGCCACACAGTCCGACCTGAAGGTCGACCAGTTGCTGGGCGCCCGACTCTACGGCGTCATCCCGCGCGGCCTGGTCACGAAGCTGATCGAAGCACTCGAAGGCGCCGAAAATCTGCAGCTCGACGGCAAGCCGGTGAAGACTTCGTCCAAACCGGTGGTTCCCCACGGCCGACTCGTCGACGACGAAAGGGGCTACCGGCTGTTCATCGAGCGAGATCCATCCATCACCGAAGTCTTCCACAATGGCGTAGTGCTGTGTGGCGACGTGTTGCGGACCGTCGGCGAACCGAACCTGACAGGACGCGAACTCGAGCAGCTGAGCCGCGGACGAATCTTTACCGCCGATGCGGTCGCCGAGCTGGTGACGGAGATCCTGCCTTCGCTCGAGGAGCGGATCCCCGTCAAAGTCGAAACGAAGGGCCTGCCCCGCACGGTCCGAGAGGTTCCGCGGCTGGTCATCGAAGTCAAGCGGGAAACAGACGCACTCACCGTCCTACCGACACTGGTGTATGGAGACCCGATCATCGCGCGTGTCGACGCTGGACGCCTGAGCGTGCTAGGCACCAAGGTGCCGTTGCGTGACGAGGTCGCCGAGCGCAACCTGATCCGGCACTTGCAGAACGATCTCGAACTCATCCCCGGCCGCAAGCTGCGACTCAAAGGAGTCGACGCAGTCGAGTTCGCCACCCGACTCCAAGACTGGGGCGGTGAGGTTCGCGGAGACGGTCACGAAGATTTCTATCTGGCCGGTGCCGTCGAGCCACGCTTTTCCGTGGGAGAGGCCGGTTTCACTCTCGATTTCGAGTCGGTACCCGGTTCCGACCCGAGTGAGACGACAGCGGTAGCAACCCGATCGGCGGACCCGAGCCGGGTGCTCGCAGCCTGGCAGGAAGGGCTCACGCTCGTTCCGCTGACAGGCGGCGGAATGGCGCCGCTCCCCGCAGACTGGCTGACCCGCTTCGGAGATCGGGTTGCAGACCTGCTCGCCGCTCGCGACGAAGCGGGCGAGCTGCCGCGCTGCGCGCTGCCCGACCTGGCGCGGTTGTGCGAAGACCTCGAATTGCCGCCGCCGCCCGCGTACCAGGAACTGCACGACCTGCTGACCCATCCCGACGGGATCCCGGCCGCAGAGCTGCCGGCAGACCTCACCGCGACACTGCGTGGTTATCAGCGAGCCGGCGTCGACTGGTTGTGTGCGCTGCGCGAGGCCGGCATGGGCGCATTGCTGGCGGATGACATGGGCCTCGGAAAGACCGTGCAGGCACTGTGTGCGGCGACCGGCCGAACCCTCGTCGTGGCGCCGACCAGCGTGCTGCAGAACTGGGCCAATGAGATCACCCGTTTCCGGCCGGGGCTCCAGTACCAGCTGTACCACGGTGCGAACCGTCAGCTCGATCCGGATACCGCGGTGACCCTGACCACCTATGCGATCTTGCGAATGGACGCCGATTCGCTCAGTGCCGAACCGTGGGACACCGTCGTCCTCGACGAAGCACAGGCCATCAAGAATCCGGGGAGCAAGGTCGCACAGGCCGCCTACCG
>JAJDAM010000742.1 GCA_029261905.1 Deltaproteobacteria bacterium | reverse complement strand
CCGCCGCCTGCGCCCCATCGCTCCGGTTGAACCCAAACGAAACGTTCCGGGGGCGCTATTCCTCGTCCTTGTCGGGCTCGAGTACCCTTGTCAGTTCATCCGCGGGAACGGCTGGACTGAACAGGAAGCCCTGCACTTCGTCGCATCCGTACCTGCGGAGAAACTCGAGCTGTGCCTCGGTCTCGACTCCTTCCGCAACCACACTGATGCGAAGCCGGTGGGCCATCGCAATGATCGCGCGAACCAGCGAACAATCAGCTTGTGAGACGGGAATGTCAGAAACGAAGCTGCGATCGATCTTCAAGCGGCTGATCGGAAGCCGGCGAAGGTAGGACAGCGACGAATATCCCGTTCCGAAGTCATCGAGTGCCAGCCCGACGCCCAGGTCACTGATTTCACGCAGAATCTCATTGGTGACCTCGTCGTCCTTGATGATGGTGCTCTCGGTGAGTTCGAGCTCGAGCCACGATGCATCCAACTGGTGGCGCCGGATCGCATCTCGAATCATCGTGGTGATCGCCGGGTGGCGGACCTGCTGGCCCGAAATGTTCACCGAAATTCGAATCGGGCGCATTCCCGCATCGACCCACGCACCTGCCTGGGCGATCGCCGTGCGAAGGACCCACGCTCCGAGTGAAACGATCTGCCCACAACTCTCCGCTGCCGGAATGAACTCGGCTGGAGTCACGGATCCGAGTTCGGAGTCGTTCCATCGCAGCAAAGCCTCGACTGCGACGACGTGTCCCGACTCCGTGTCGCGAATCGGCTGATAGTGGAGTTCGAACTCCTCGTTTTCGATCGCCTGAGGCAGGCGCCTCTCCAACGTGAGCCGCCGACTGCCCGACTCCCGCAGTGCAAACTCGAAGAACTGAAATTTGCTGTGCCCGGGTTCCTTGGCGTGGTACATCGCGACGTCTGCGCTGCGGAGCAGGCTCGTCATGTCGGCTCCGTCTTCCGGATAGAACGCAACACCGATGCTCGCTCCCGTGAAGATGTCCCGATCGCCCACTCGGAAGGGGTCGCGAAACGCCGTGATCAGACGCTCTCCAATTTTTTCGACCGCAGCGCGCGAAGGAGAGCCGGGGAGAAGCAAGGTAAATTCGTCCCCGCCGAGCCGGGAAACGGCGCTGCCCTGCTCACGCCCGGCGCCACCGTCATCGGTCCTCGCAACGAAGTCGCTCGATCGGAGAATTCGCGAGAGCCGCGTCGCGACAGCCGCGAGCAGTCCATCCCCGATTTCGTGCCCCAGCGTGTCATTGACGGCCTTGAAGCCGTCGAGATCAATGAAGAACAGAGCCAGCTTCCCCTGATCGCGATCTGCGGCCTTCATCGCAATGCCGAGACGCTCGTGGAAAAAGCGCCGGTTCGGCAGCCCGGTCAGGGAATCGAACAGAACCAGTGAACGCATTCGGTCGCGTGCCAACGCCCGCTCCGCAGCGTGGCCGATCTGTCCGGCCACCTGCTCGAGGTACCCGATGAGACGGGCGTCTCGTGGCAGCGGTTCCGCGGCAAAGAACTCGAGCACGGCGGTCACGCCGTTGTCCAGCGGCACCGGGAGCAACACGACTGCGCCAATGCCCGCCGCCCGCGCCCCATCGGCACGGCTCGTTCCCGACTCCTGGCCCACATCCTCGATCCACTCCGGAGCACCGTTGCGCATCGGGCTCGATGCCAATTCATCCGCACGGCCCCGAACCGGGGCGCGATGGCGCGCTACGAATGCCGCATAGCGCTCGTCGTCTGCCACGAATCGGATCGGTGACGCTCGCAGCACGCCCGGTTCCTCGAGCGAAGTCGAATAGACCAGGCCGATCGGCCACCCCAACCTTCGGCAGATCAGTTCGATCGAGCTTCGAAAGGCATCGTCGAGCGAGGTGGACTCGTTCGACGCAGACGCCGCCTCGTGTAGAAGTCGGACCAGGTCGGCGTCTTTCTGCTGCTCGGCGCCGCGTTGCTGGAGTGCGACTTCGAGCCGGCGCTGCGCGGTAGTAAAAGCCACCGCCAGAATTCCCAGTGCCACCACGGCCGCCAAGCGAGACACCAGGCTCGTCAGCGCGAAAACGGATGGCGACGTCGCCAGCGAGGGAATGGGGCCCGCATCCGCAACCAGCCAGAACCCCAGGACCGTGACCGAGCAGATCGCGACCCAGACCAGACAACCTCGAGCTCCGATCAACGTTCCCGCAACCACCGGAATGATGTAGAGAAACGAGAAACTGGGATGATAGAAGCCACCCACGGTTGCCGCATCCACGATCAGGAACGAAAAGACCAGCGCCGTGCCGATGTAACCGCTCAGTTCCGGACGAAGAGTCCGGCGCAACAGGCGAATATTCGCCAGGCTCGCCAGAACCAGCGTCGCGATCAGCGCCGCCATCACCGGGCGACCGACGGTCACCGTAATCGCACACAGCGGAAGTGCGAGCGCGATGAACAGCAGCGTCGTGACATTGAACGTTCGAATATGTCGCAGCAGTACCGTGTCGGCGGTCGAAGGGTCCAAGCCGGAACCCAACAGGTCCGCCGCTTCCGAAGTCGCGCGTGCGGCCGCAACCCTCTTCCACGCCGCCAGCGAGTCTCGAATGCGTCTCGCGAATGAACTGTGTGTGGCTTGCATCGCCCGCTGGATCGGGTCTGCGCCGCCGGAACTGAAGGTGCGGGACTCAGAACCATCACCGTTCCCATCAAACCCAGAGTTCCGCGACGCTCCGACTACAACAAAGACCCTAGGAACTAACACCGACCCCGCCTTCAACCAGAATCGATGTTGTTAGTTTCCCTCGGCCGTCGCTCGAGATCAAATCAGGTCATTGCACCTGCCCAAGTCCGTCGATCGATGTAGTCATCGAATCAATTCCATCTCGATTATCACTTGCACCTGATTTTCGTTCGAATTGCCTTCAGACTGCCTACCTCGTCACCGATTCGTTGGCTGCGCCCGTCACCGGCGAGCGTGCATCACCACGACTTCAAAACGAGGGCGACAACGAGATGGGCGACGAGCAGAGAGGGCCGACAGGAAAAAAGGTCGGAGAGCTTCTGGTCGACGCTGGATTGATCGACGAGAAGCAACTCGCCGTCGCGTTGGCCGAACAGAAGAAATCCGGCGCCCGCCTGGGTAGCGTTCTCACTGAACTCGGATTCACTTCGGACTCGGAAGTGAGTCGCGCTCTCGCCAAACAGTCCGGGCTCGATCACGTCGATCTGGACGTAAGCGAGATTCACGCCGACGCTTTGGCGCTGATCCCCGCTCAAATTGCTCGCCGCTACAACGTGCTCCCTCTGCGAATCACTTCGGGCGCCCTGGTCGTCGCGATGTCGAACCCGACCGACATCGTTGCGATCGACGAGTTGCAGAGGCATACCGATCACTTCGTCCAGGCGGTGTGTGCCGGGCATCGCGAATTGCAACGCGCCATCGAGCGCTCCTACCACGCAAAGGGTGCGACGGGAAGCGTGGTCGAGGTCGCAGCGGCGCGCGCACTGACCGAGGTTCAAGACGAAGGAGACCAGGAGGCGCGCGGTGCGCTGATCGCGCTGGTCCGCGAATTGATCGGGCTGGCGTTGCGCCGTGACGCTACCGACCTCCACCTCCAGCCCGAGGCGAAGGGAACCCGGGTGCGACTGCGGGTCGATGGAGACTTGGAACAGGATGTCCGACTCGATCCCAGGTTGCATCCGCCAGTCGTCGCTCGCATCAAAGTGATGGCTTCGCTCGACATCTCCGAGACCCGCGTACCCCAGGACGGCAAGATCCGCTTTCCCTACGAAGGTGGGATCGTCGACTTGCGGGTATCGACGTTTCCATCCGTCACCGGCGAGAGCGTAGTGGTACGCATCCTCGATCTGGACGACGGCGTACTCAGGCTCTCCTCACTGGGACTGGATGAACGCGGAGAGACGATCCTGGCGAAAGCTGCGCAACGGCCGAACGGATTGATTCTGGCCGTGGGTCCGACGGGTTCGGGAAAGACCACTTCACTCCACGCACTTCTTCGCACCGTGGATGGCGAACACCGAAAGATTCTCACCGTGGAAGACCCGGTCGAATACGAAGTGCCGATGGTCACGCAGTGTCAGGTGAACGAAAAGGCTGGATTGACGTTTGCGGCCAGCATGCGGGCGATTCTCCGGCACGATCCCGACGTGATTCTCGTCGGAGAGATGCGTGACCGCGAAACCGCCTCTCTTGCGCTGCGGGCAGCACTGACCGGCCACCTCGTGCTTTCGACGCTGCACACCAACGACGCGGTACGGACCATCTCGCGATTGCGCGACATGGAACTCGACAGTTACTTGATATCGAGTTGCCTGGTCGCAGTTGCCGCGCAGCGGCTCGTGCGCTGCATCTGTTCGCATTGTCGCGAGTCCTACGCGCCGCGCCCAGACGAACTGGCCGCCGTGGGCCTCCCCGAAGATGCGACCGGTTCGTTCGCACGCGGGCGCGGCTGCGACCGTTGCAACCACAGCGGCTCGAAGGGCCGCGAAGCGCTTTTCGAGGTTCTCGAGGTGACTCCGCGTATTGCCCAACTGATTTCGCGCAACGCGGAACTGGACGTGATCGAGGCGGCCGCTCGCGAGGACGGTCTATTGACGTTCCGTGAGCGAGCGCTCCAGAGAGCGATCGCGGGGCGAATGTCTCTCGAAGAAGTCGCGCGCATCACGACGGAGTATTAGGTGGCCAGCTTCGCCTTCGAGGCCAGAGACGATAGCGGCGCGGTCGTGACCGGAAACGAGACGGCACTGGACGAGCGCGAACTCGATCGGCTTCTCCACGACCAGGGTCTGTTGTTGGTGAAAGCGGAGGAGAAACCTCTTCGCACGCGTGGGCGTGTGAACGGCCGGACACTGGTCGACTTTTGTCACCACCTCGCCACGGCCATCAGCGCCGGAATTCCGCTGCTCGATGGCCTGCGAGACCTCCAGGAAGATGGCAGCAGCCCGATCGCGAATGAACTCGCCGACATGGCGAGCCGAGTCGCATCCGGCCAGACCTTTGCGACCGCGATGGAGAGCCACCCGAAGCTCTTTCCGGAGTTGGTGCGTTCGTTGGTCGAGGCCGGCGAGCAGACCGGTTCACTCGACGTCGTGCTTCGCGATCTGGCCTCCTACCTCGAGTGGAGAGAGGACCTTCGCCGTCAGCTCAAGAGCGCGGCGATCTATCCGAGCATCGTGGTCGCAGGGCTGGTGGGCCTGGTGTTGCTGATCTTGCTCTTCGTACTTCCCAGGTTCCTGACGATCTTCGTCGAACTCAAAGTCGCGCTGCCGCTCCCGACCCGCATGATGATCGCCCTCAGCGGCTTCGTCAGTGATTTCTGGATCCACATTCTCGTATTCGGGGTCTCGGCTGTTGCTGCAGCTTTGGTGTACCGGCGCACGGATGCCGGACGCCGTCGCTTCGACGCGATCGTATTGCACGTCCCGGTGGTGGGCGGCACGCAGTTGATGATCGAAATGTCTCGCCTCTCCCACAACCTCGGCCTGCTCTACTCCTCGGGTGTCTCGATTACGCGATGTCTCGAACTGGTGGAGCGGATCGTACAAAACCGTGTGATCAGAGAGACGGTGAGCGGGGCGCGAGAGCTCATCGGGCGCGGTGAAACCATGACGGCTGCTTTCGGTCGCGGCGGATTGATGCCCGCGATGGTGATGCGCATGGTCTCCCTCGGCGAGAAGACCGGAAAGCTGGACGAATCCCTGGAACACGTCGCCCGCTACTACGATCGCGAGATCCCAGCCCAGATCGAGCGCGCTCTCGCGCTGGTGAACACCGGCGTGGTGGTGACCCTCGGAGCGACACTCGGAACGGTAGCGATCTCCATCTTCCTCCCGATGTACGAGATGATGGGGAACTTGAATGGTTGATGTGACGAATTCGAAACCCGGGTCGATCGGGCGCGACGGATTCTCTTTGATCGAGGTCATCGCCGTGATCGCGATCATGTCGCTGGTGGTCGGGGCGCTCGCGCCGTTGACCTTCCAGCAGATGACGAAGAAGCGCGTCGAGAGCACTCGCGCAAGCATGAACAAACTGCTCTTCGCGTTGTCGGGTGCCCCCGAGCGCTCGGACTTCGGCTACGTGGGTGACATGGGCGTGCTTCCTCCGACACTCGAGGACGTCAACAGCCCCGCTGGAAAGCCCGCTTATGCGATCGAGCCCAACGATCGCGTGGGATACGGCTACAACGGGCCCTACGCGTACGACCTCGTGCTGGCGCCTTCGAACCGTTTCGTCGACGCCTGGAACGTTCCGTTTCGCTACCTGGCCGGCGTCTCGCAGATCACGAGCGCTGGCCCTGACCGGATCTTCGGCAATGCGGACGACCTGATCGTCCCCATCAACCCCCCGGCGGTACAGGGGAATCTCGTCGTTCGGCTGCTGGGTCTTCCAAACACGGGCGATCCGGCGGTACCGTTGTCCAGTACCGAAGCCAATGTCTTCGCCGCCTGGTCGCTGAACGGCTCGCGGCAGGAGACCCCGCTGGTCGGTCCAGCCGGCGGGCCGGGGCCGTGGTCTGCCGCTGGGCTTCACCTCGGACTTCACGCGGTGCGCGCGCTGGGTACCGGTAGCTACGTGGGCGCCACTCAACTGCGCGATGTGGTTCGGATCGACCGCGGCACCACGCTCATCACGATGACGCTGGTGCAACCGTGATTCGACGACGAACTCATTTGAGTGTCGACTCCTGTGACGGCGTCATTTATTGGGTCCGTTCGAAGGAGGGTGCGCGGGGTCCCTTTCTGGTCGACTGGGGGCAGGTCCCGAGCGGGACCGACCCAGCCGCCCAGCCCGCGCACCCTGCTTCTTCTTTGCCGGCTGGCTCTGTCAGGGCAGCCCTCGACTCTCCCACGCTGGTCCTTCAGCGCGAGAACCTTCCGGCAATGAAAACCGCGGAAGCGGCTTTGATCGCAGGGCGGCGCACACCGGACATCATCGACTCCATCGACGAAGAAGCGTGCTTCACCTGGCTTCACCTCGAGAGCGGCCAGGCTGGCCCGCTGTGGCTCTGCGCAGCGCCCACAGCCGAGAGCCACGAAGCCAGCGAATTCTGGTCGAGCCGGGGAAACGACGTGGCGTTGCTGGCGAGTCGCCAACTCGCGTTGGGCAATCTGGTACGAATCCTTCCCGACGCCCCGGAGTCGGGACTCACAGCCATCCTCAATCTCGACGCCAACATCGGTACTTGCGTGATTTGTGACGGCGACGGTTGGGTCTTCGGTCGCGAATTTCCGCTGTACGACATGAGCGAAGAGGTCGTCGGCCCGGAAGGCGGACCCCCAGACCCAGACCCATACCCAGACTCAGGCTCAGACTCAGACATAGACCTGGACCCAGACCCGGACGCATTGGAGCTCGTCGAGACGAGTGCCCAGCCAACCGCGCCCGAGGCCGGGCCGGCGTTCGGGATGCTCGACATCTGGGCGATGCGCCTCGCTACGGAGATGCGCAGAACGTTCCGCTACGTGGAGGGCGAACTCGCGCTCGGAACCGTCACACGTTTGTGGGTATCGGGGTCGTCGTCGCGGATCTCCGAAATCTGCCCGCTGCTCTCGAGCAGGCTCGAGATGCCGTCCACACCGGTGGGCGACGCGATTCCGGACAGCCCAAACAATGCGGCTGCAGTCGCGATCGGATTGGCCCTTTGGCCCAACGAAACCGGCGGTAACCTGCTGCCGCGATCCATGATCGAGGCGCGCACGCGAACCATCGCGCGCCGCCAGCTGCTCAGCTCGCTCGGCTCGGTTTCGGCCATCCTCGTACTCGCCGCCGTCGCGATG
>JAJDAM010000741.1 GCA_029261905.1 Deltaproteobacteria bacterium | reverse complement strand
GGTTCGCTTGCTCTCCGGACCCGAAAACGACGACCCGCGTGCCGCGCCGCGCGATGCGACCATTCGCTTCGCTGCTCGATCGTTGACGATCGCCGACGCGCTGCTGGTCCTCGAAGACCGGACTGTATCGCCCGAGGTTCGCTGGGAACTGGAGAAGACGAGTCTGCAACTGCAGACGGATACTTTCGATCTGGAACCGAGCTTCACGATTTCGGGCGATGTCGCAACCGGCGGCCATATCTCGGCAGAAGGTCAGTTGAAATCAAGCGGGGAGTTCGATGCGAGTATCCAGCTGGTCGCGGTTTCGATCGCACCGGCCAGGTCGTACTTCGCTTCGGAAGCGAACATCGGCGGGTCGCTGACGGGCACGATCAACGCAGGGGATTCGTACGCCGATTTCGATCTGGATCTCAGTGCGGGGGAGTTGATGCTGGGAGAAATCGCGTTGCGCGGTCCGCTGAAGATCACCGGCAAGATCGCTGAACAGAACCGGTCGCACGAAGGGCTGGTGGAAGTGGATGCAACGGCAGCGGAGCTGCGATTTGGCGATTTCTTCACCAAACCGCCCGGCACGCGCGGACTGGTTCGCGGGGAAGTGACGTCCGATGTCGAGGGGACGTTGGCGATCGACGCCTGGAAGTTCGAGATGGACGATTTTCAGGGACGGGTATAGCTTCCTGCTGGCGGGCCCGGCTCAGAACCCCTCGTACCCATTCGTAAATTTCAGACTTCAACGCTGATTGTAGTGAAAACCCATCAAGAACGACCGAATCTCGTCCGATCACAGGATTGGAGGGCGAGCCTTGGCCGGAACGATTCTTTGTGTCGATGACGACCGGAGCCTCAGCGAGATCATCGCAGCGGCCCTGAGCGCAGAGGGGTATACGGTTTCTACCGCTGCGGACGGCGATCAAGCCGTCGAGATGGTGGCTGAAAACGAGCCCGATCTCGTGCTGGTAGACCTGATCTTGCCGCGTCGGGATGGCTTTGCGGTCCTCGAAGCGATCAGAGCCATGCCGGGCGAGGTATCCAACACGAAAGCCGTGATCCTGTCCGGATGCTCTCAGACCCCGCGTTCTCGCGACCGGGCGATCGATCTGGGTGTGCTGGAGGTATTGACCAAGCCGGTTCCGCTCGACGAACTGCTTGCGGTCGTCGCACGCTGCATCGGGGAGGTCAAGCAGGCGACTCGGTCCGACGTCGCGGAGGGTGCAAAGCGGGACGCTCCCCACCGTGCGCTTTCGGGGACGCTCGATCAGATGTCGATCCCCGAGTTGTTGCATCATCTGCACGGTCTGCGCGCGACCGGCGTGCTCCACCTGAGCAGCGCTCGCAAACGCAAATGGATTCAACTCCGAGATGGCTACCCGCTGTCGATCCGATCGAATCTGGTCAATGAATGCCTCGGGAACTTCCTGGTTCGCAGCGGGCAGATCAGCCAGGCGGTGATGGCAGAATCGCGCCGCCGCATGCGGCCCGGAAGGCTCCAGGGAGAGATCCTGGTGGCAATGGAAATACTCTCCGAGCAGGAGATGACCGAGTCACTGTTGGGGCAAGCCGACGAGAAATTGCTGGAGGTTTTCGCCTGGACGACGGGTACCTACCGGTTCGAGATGGGCGGCGAACTTCATCGCAGCAATTCACTGGGCGTCGTCGGGAGCCCCGCGAATCTGATTCTGCGTGGTGTGTGCGGTCGGTATCCGCTCGACCGCGTCGAGACATACCTGCGATCTCACGCCGACTGTTTCGTGGCCCCGGGCGAAAGTCCCTTCTATCAGTTTCAGGAAATCGATCTCGCCGCCGAGCACGAAGAGTTGCTCAGTGGGCTCGACGGGCGCGGGCGTCTCTCGCAATTTCTCGGTGCCGACGAAAGCTTGAAGCGCACGCTGTATGCGTTGATTACGGTCGGCCTGCTCGAATTGCGATCGGGAGAAAGCGTCTCGGAACGGAGCGCACCGCGTCGCGTGCGCCAGCCTTCTCAGCCGACCTCCGCCACTCGAGAATCACAGCCGTCTGAACCCACCGGGGACGAAGAGCGTCGCGCGCGGTTGACGCTGATCGCAGAACGCATTCGGAGCCAGACCCACTTCGAGGTCCTCGGAATCGATGCCACTGCGACGATGGATGAGACCCGCGCCGCCTACGAGCGACTTGCCGCGAAGATGCACCCGGACCACTACAACCAGTCGAGCCGCGCCGTGCAACAGATGGCGGAGCGCGTCTTCGAGCACATCACGCAGGCGTACCAGACGTTGTCTGATCAGAGACGGCGGAGCGAGTACGCATTGAATGTTCGCCGCGACGAGCGCGATGCCGAGATTCAATTGGAAAGCCAGCGCGCTCTCGAGGCCGAGAAGGAGTTTCAGCGCGGCGAAGCCTTGTTGGCGAATCGATCCTACGAAAAGGCGCTCGCCAGTTTCGGCAGGGCGTTGGAGCTGTACCCGGCCGAGGGGGACTACCACGCTCACTATGGATGGGCGCTGCATCTGTGTCACCCCGGTGATCCGGCAATGGTGCAAGAGGCGATGGAGCATGTTCTTCGCGGAATCAAGCTGGCAGGGCACCGCGAGAAGTCCTACCTCTTCATGGGTCGCCTATACAAGGCGATCGGCCGCCCGAAGACGGCTGAGAAAATGTTTGCGCGTGCAGTGCAAATCCAACCGCAGTCGGTCGAGGCGCAGCGCGAACTCCGCCTGATCAACATGAGACGCGGCAAACAAAAAGGGAAGGGGCTCGTCGGACGTCTACTGCGTCGGTGAGCCGACGAGAGGCAGGCTGCCAGCGCAGCTGAAGAGGACCGATGAGCGACACCAACAATCAAGCTCCGGATCAGGCCCCGACTGCCGGAGTGACTGGCGAACAGATCTGGCTCGACGGGAAGTTCGTCGACTGGTCGGCTGCGAACGTTCATATCCTGACGCACACGCTCCACTACGGACTCGGGGTATTCGAAGGCATCCGGTGCTACCGGACCGACGACGGCCGATCCGCAGTGTTTCGTCTGACCGATCACATTCGACGTCTGTTCGACTCGGCACGGATCAACCTCATCGAGATCCCGTTTCGTCCCGAAGAGATCGAGCAGGCTTCGCTCGAGTCGCTGCGCCGCAATAAC
>JAJDAM010000740.1 GCA_029261905.1 Deltaproteobacteria bacterium | reverse complement strand
GCTGGCTGGCATCCCGCCCCTCGGTGTACACCACGAGGCCTTCGTCGAGCCAGGTGTCCGAGATTTTCACGGCCTGGTCGAGCAGACCGCCCGGGTTGTCGCGCAGATCGATCACCAGCCCGCGGAAAGGTTCGCCGTATTCTTCGCGAATCTGGTTCAGCTCCGCGTGCAACTCTTCGACCGTCCGTTCGGCGAACGAGCGGATCCGAACGTAGGCATACCCCGGCTCGAGCATCCGGCCACTGACGGATGCCACCTGCACGACGTCACGGGCGACGGTGAACGGTCGGGGCTCGGTGAAACCCTCACGATAGATCTCGATCGTGATCTCCGTACCCCGCTTGCCGCGCATCAACGACACCGCCTCGACCTGTGTCTTGTTCTTGGTGGACCGGCACTTCTCATCCTCCCAGGATTCGGGCACGACCGTCGGGCAGATTCTGACGATCTGGTCACGGGATTTGATCCCGGCACGGTCGGCTGGGGTTCCTTCGATCGGAGCGATCACTTCGATATAGCCGTCGGTCTGCTTCGTGATCTCGATCCCCAGGCCGTGAAATTCGCCTCGCGTGTCGACCTGCATCTCCTGGTACTGCTCGACGTCCAGAAATGAAGAGTGCGGGTCGAGTTCGCGAAGCATCCCGATCACCGCACCGCGAATCAGCGAGCCGTCCTCGATCGGCTCGACGTAGTGGCTGCGGACCAATGTCAGTACATTCGTGAACAAGCTGAGGTCGTCGTATCGGGTCTGGGCCGAATTCACGACGGTCGCCGACAACCCGGATACGGCTGCGGCAACTACGACGCCGGCCAAGAACGTCAACATGAAGCGAATCCTGAGTCGTCGCATGGACCGGGTCTCCGTTTGGCTTTCGTGTCTCGGGTTTTCTTGCTCGACCACAACTCTACCCCGTCCGGGGCCGAGCGCGAACGAACCTCAATCGTGATCGTCGGGCCTGGCACGTCATCGACATCGATTCCATCTACTCAACTGGACGCGGACGACCGGCTCGAAACCAGCCAATCCTCGGGGTCTCGAGGCTCGCCGCCGTGGCGGATTTCGAAATACAGGCTGGCGCCTCGCAGCGAGCCGGTGTCGCCCACGGTTCCGAGCACGCGGCCCGACTTGATGTTGTCCCCCACTCCGACCCGGATCTCATCGAGGTGTCCCACTATCGTGAAGTACTCATCGCCGTGATCGATGATGACGATCTTTCCGTACCCACGAAACCAGTCGGCGAGTCGGACCTGGCCGGGCGCCACCGCGCGCACCGGTGTGCCCATTTCGGCGGCGAATTCGACCCCCTTGTGAAAGGTCTTCGTGTGAAACTCCGCGTCGACGACGCGACCAAACCGCTTAGAAATCGGCGCGACGACCGGCGGCGGCAACAGTGTCCGGAGCGCTTCGAACGGCATATCGATCGTTGTGGCGGCGGCTCCTCGCGTCGCCTCGAGCGATGACAACGTCTCTTCCAGCGCCTTTGCAGCAATCTCCAACTCGACGAGCGCCGACCTCTCACTCGTGCGATCCCCTTGCAGACGAGCGAGCAGACGCCGCTTTGCACGGCGCTCTCCTTCCAGTTCAGAGGAACGATCCCGAAGGTCTGCCAGCGCTTCGTCCCGGGTTTCCAACGCCTCCCGAGCGCGTGCTTCCGCATCGAGGAGCGCCTTGGATTCGGCGCGGTGGCGGTCCAGCAGATCGGCGTCGTGATCCAAGAACCGCCGAAGAGTGTGCATGCGACTCAACAGGTCCCCAATGCCCTCGGCAGAGAAGAGCAGCGCGACCGGCCCAAGCTCTCCGGCCTGGTACAGCGCGACAGCACGCGCGGCCATGGCGCGTTTGGTGGCGCTCTGTTTCTGCTCGAGCGAGGCCGTCTCCGACTCGACGCGCGAAAGCGTCGAACTCGCTTCGTCCGCGCGGCGTTGGACCGAGACGATATTTCGGCGCAGCGCCGATGTGCTGCGGTCGAGTGCTTGCAGTGTCTCGAGCAAACCCCGTTGTTCCCGCTCATAGGTTGCGACCCGGTCGCGGCTGTCTCGGATCGCGCTGCGCAACTCGTCCGGATCCCACCCATTCTGCGCCGCGGGCGCCCAACGCGCGAACCCCACGGCCAGGCAGGCGAACAGCGCCATCACCACCCGGTGCCGGTAAGCCGTCACGAGCGAAATCCCGCTGCGAGCGCTCCTGCGGACCCGATCAGCCCGAGGGCGGCGCCGCCGCCAACGACCATGATCGATTCGCTCGTGGAAAAGAACCGCGGCGCGGAACCGACGATCATCTCCAGGCCGGACTCGAGGCCCGGAAGCGCCAACTCGAAAAGCGCGAACAGGATCGCGAGCGCGATCGCGCCGCCCGCGCCTCCTTGCAAAACCCCTTCGAGCAGAAACGGAGCGCGGATGAATCCGCGACTGGCTCCGACCAGCGACAGGATTTCCAGTTCATCGCTGCGGGAGATGATTCCCAACCGGATGGTGTTGGCGACGATCAGCAACGTCGCGAGAGCCAGGATGACACCCAACCCCAACCCGATCGTTCGGACCAGTGATATCGCACGAAGGTATCCCTCGACCCATTCGCGGCCCGAACGGATGTCCGCGATCCCTTCGAGCCCCTCGATGGAGACTGACACCGCAGCGAGCCCGCCGGCCGAGCGTTGCTCCGGAGAGAGGCTGATTTCGAGCGACGCGGGTAGAGGATTCTCATCGAGGCCTTCGAGCAGTCGGACCCCGCTACCGACGGAAGATCGAAAGCGCTCGAGGGCTTGTTCGGGTGAGACCTGGTTCACCTCGTCGACACCGGGAAGCGCGGCCACCCGGGCGGCCAGGTCCCGTTGTGCATCCGATGACACATCTGCGTCGAGATAGGCGGTGATCTGCAGCTCGTTGCCGAACTCGTCGATCAGTTCTTCCATGTTGTAAACCAGCAACAGGAAAGCACCTACGAGAACCAGTACGACACCGATCGTCAGCACCGCGACACCACTGGTCAACCGACTCGCCCACATGCCGCGAAACGCGGAGCGAACGAAGTAGAGAACCTGATAGAACCCGCGCAACCAGATCGAGTTTCTCACCGGGCATTTCCGAGCGGCCGCACATCTTCGATGAGCTTCCCGCCTTCGATCCGAAGCGTGCGCTTCCGGTAGCGTTTGACGAGTTCCAACTCGTGGGTCGCAACGACGACACTGGTGCCGCGCAGAGCCGTACCCGCGATCAGATCCATGATGTCGACCGTGAGATCCGGGTCGAGATTTCCGGTCGGCTCATCCGCGAGCAGGATTTCCGGTTCGTTGACCAGGGCACGTGCCAGCGCGACCCGCTGCTGCTCGCCACCCGAAAGCGCGAGTGGATAGTGGTCGCGGCGGTGTTGAAGACCGAGTTGTTTGAGAATCGCGAAGACCCTCGCACGCGCCTTTTGGGGCGAGCAGGCCGTGACATGTAGAGCCAGCGCAACGTTTTCTGCGACGGTTCGACTCGAAAGCAACTTGAAATCCTGGAATACGACGCCGATTCGTCTTCGCAGCGGCGGGATCGCGGATTCACCCAACCGTGCAATGTTCCGTCCCAGAACCACGATCTGACCTTCGTCCGGTCGCTCGGCACCGAACAGGAGCTTCAGCAGGGTCGTCTTGCCTGCACCGCTCGGCCCCGTCAAGAAGACCATCTCGCCTTTGGCAAGTTCCAGGCTGACGTCGCTCAGTGCCGTCGTCCCGGCCATGTACGACTTGGAGACGTGGTACATCCGGATTGCGGCGTCGCTGCCGATTCCGGGAACTGCGGAGCCTACGCCCCGCATCGGCTGCGGCTGAGGACTCACCCTTTGGAGCGCGTTTTTTGGGACGAGCGACTGCCTGCAGGACGTTCGCGCGCCTTCTCGACCAGGTATTCCAGAATGACTTCGTCGAGCGGCTTCTGTGTGTCGACGCTCTCGCCAAACGACGCGGTCGCACTGGGTCGCTCGATCTTTTCGGTCTTCGCGGATCGCTCACCCGCGAGCAGCGGGCTCGTGTCGATCTGCGGCTTGGTCACGTTGCTGGTCGTGCCGCCGTTTTTTCGCCCCTCGGCTGCCGGAGACTCGCCCGGGTCGGGATCCGAGTCCAACGCGGAATCGGGCTTCGTGTCGGCTCCGGGCCGTTGGGAAAGACGCTCGGAAATGGCGTCATCGAACTCTCCACGCCGGAGCGCTTTGAGCATCTCCTTGTGTTGTTCTTCGATTCGACCCCTGACTTCGCGATCGAGATCCTCCGACTCCATCGCGTCCGAATAATCCTGCTTGCGAGAGCCGACGATCGTTCCGCCGTAGTAGACATGGCTGATGATGTGCGGGTTCGCCCGACCACTGTCCTCTGTCTGGACGTGGAACACCATTTCACCGTGGCGGATGTTGGTATTGCAGCCAGTGATCATCGCCGGTGTCGCCCCCCATTGCGAACCGCCCCAGCGTGCGAGTCTCGTCCGCCAAGTAGCCGATGTCTACTCGGCATGGCAAGACTTCGCGAACTCGGGCGAGTCCACTTGGAGAATCGGCGAATCAGGGTCGAACCTGAAGCCTGACATCGCGGCAAAATGGCCACGCTGTTACAGCAGCTGTGGAATCGGCTGGTCGTCCGGCCCACGCACGGTGGGCGAATCGACCCCTCAATCACCTCTCGATCACCCCTCAATCACCTCTCGATCACCCCGCAATCACCTCTCGATCCCCCTCGGAAGGGAGCCCCAACCCGCCAACTTGACAGGTCGGGGCTCGGTGGCGGCGTCGAAAGGGGGCTGGGGAACGCCGCCGGAGGGCCGAGATGCGCCTAGTAGCGCGCGCCAGCAGGACGCGCCTTCGCCAGCACCAACAGGCCGAGCGTGAGCATCGCGATCGGTTGTGGTTCTGGAACCGAGAGCAGAAGCGCGGTGCCGGGGCTTGGAATCTCGCGAATCTCGAAATCAACCGCGTTGTCATCGGTATCGAAATCGGCGAACGCCCGCGCCAGACTCGAACCCGCGGGCGCATCGGGCGCCGGATTCCCCTCGCCGGCAAACACGTCGGTGACGCCAAAGCTCCCGTAACCCACAGCGTCCAGAACCTGCCCCGCGTCCCGCAACACGATCGAATCGGGACCATTCTGGAAATCGAAGTTCGCAATCTGATCTGAATTCGCGACTTCGGAGCTGCCGTCCCCCACGTCATCGGCGACTACGAAGATCCCTTCCGGGCCGAAGATTCCGATCAATGCGATCGTGGGTCCGAGGCTTCCATTCGCGCCGTTCACTCCCTCGATGAACAGGCCATCGACCGAGCTGCCCGGATCGCCGTAGAGTTCGACGAAGCCCTGCCCGTTATCGGAGCCAACCGCGTCGTAATAGATCTCGGAAATCAGCGGTACCGCAAATGCGACATTCGCAGCGGAGATCAAACCCATCAGCGCTGCGATCGGGAGTATGAATGCACTCGACGATCGTCGCGCCGTTCGAGCGACTCGGCTGACCTTTCGTGACCGCCGAATCGATTCCTTCAAGTGTTCTGTGCGCTGGAGCGCGGTCGGGTGGACGGCCGAATGGCCCGCCTGTTTCACTGTTTGCATCACTGTTTGCATCACTGTCTGCTTCACTGTTTCGATCACGGGAATTTGTTCTCCGGTGGATTCGGGACCGGATTGCGAGCCTGCCCCGTGTCTCGGCGCAGGTGACGACCACCGAGATCCCGCCGATCGGGATCCCGACGGATCGAGTGGGTGAACGGTTCAGTCGCGCGGACTTGGCCTGTGACTTGGCCTGTAACTCGGCCTGTGACTCGGCCTGTCAACTGGCGGGAAAACCAGCCCCCAGTCCACGCGTCGATTCCCGCCGCGAGCTGTTCTGCGCGAATTTCAAGTGGCAGCAGTTCGTGACTCGTCTCCTGGTTCGTTTTGCTGCGAGTTGCTCTGAGCGACCGAAGCTCGGCCAGCACGCGCTGCCGTTCGAAATACAGTTGTGTCACTTCATCGAGCACTTCATCTCGCAGTTCGATGACCTCACGCGCCTCTCGCGAAATATCGAGCCGCTCGGGGTGATAGGCGATATCGCCGAGATCCCAACTCAACAGAAGTCGAAGCTCCAGATCGGTCGATCGACCGCGATCCGAATCCCGCAATTCGCGGACCGATCCGGAGAGGTAGGCCTCGTCGAGGTCCGAGCCGTGCGATCGATCGGTTTCCCGAGAGACCGTAAACCCGACGGTCGGTAGCCATCCTCGAAGATCCAGCCCCCGGTTGATATCGGCGAACCGGCTGGGCTCGAGCGCGAGGTAGTCGAGTGCGGCTCGGTGTACCCGGTCGATCCCCGGATCCGATCGATCGCGTTCCAATCGGGGCACAGCTTCATCCCCGGCAGCAATTGTTCCGACCATCAAACCCCGATCGGTCGCGACGTAGAGCACGGAGGACTCCACACGATCGTGTTTCCGCACCGCAAGATCCTCGATGCGGCGTGCGGCAAACGGCCCGGATGCGAGCTGCCAGGGGCCTTGCAGGTCTTTCGCGTGGAACAGACCGCGGTCGGTCGCGAGCCAATACCGTCCCAGCACGCGAACGAGTTCTACGATCGATGCGCCCGGCGGCAGATCCGGGCGTAAGACCTCCCAGGTCAGGTTCATGTTCGACGGACTCGTCGAGTGCTCGCCCCCGGTCACGTGGTGGCCTTTCATATGGCCCAGGGCGATCGCAGATTCGAACACCACTGCGACTTCTGCCCCTGCGAAATCGAGCACAATGTCGACCGCGTCGCGGCGGCCGGGGCTGCTCGGCAGATCGATTGGCGCCGCAGCGGCCTGGCTCGATCGGTCGGGTTGGAATGCGGATGGCAGAACACCACTGGGCTCGCGCGCGGCCGGAGAACTCCGCGTGGCCGGCACCGCTGAAAATCCGACCCGCCACAGCTGCCCGCGGATGACCGCCCAACACTCGACGCCGCCACCTCGTGTCACCAATACGACACTGGACGCAGGGCCGGACGGAACGAGGCCACTCAATCGCTGCCATGCGCGGCCATCGCTCGATAGGAACACGCCGTCCTCAGTCGCGATCGCCGTCATCGGGCCAGCCGCTGCGATTCGGCCCACGGTCGCGGCGCGCGCTCCCGGAGCGGGCGCGATGGGCCGTTCTACGGAGATGGGCCGTTCTGCGGAAATGGGCCGTTCTGCGGAGATGGGCCGTTCCACGGATTCGAAATCCACCCGATACAGACCCGAATCAGTCGCCACCAACAGGTCGGGCGTGTCGTTCTCGCTCGTTGCGAGAAACTCGACGTGCTCTACGGCACCGCGGAGCCGGTATCTGCGCATCGCGTCGGGTGTGGCACCGACCAACACGCCCCGCTCATCACCGACGGCGATCGTTCCGCCAGCCGCGACTGCGACGGCGTGTATCGCATCACCGGCGCCATCGATGGAAACCACGTTCCATCGAATCTTCGCGAGAGAACCCCTGTCCGGACTCTGCGCGATCGATGTGGCCGGGCCCTGCCCCCCAAGGGGGATACCAACCGCGTCGGGGCTCGCAGCACCCACCGCGACGGTCGAACCGAGAAGCATCGAACTGACGATGACGGCGTAGCCAAAGGCCTGGATGCGGCTCGCGATGCTCGTCGGTCGCTTCGGATCGTCCACCCCCCAGCCCAGAGCAAGTTGTGTGCCGTAATCCGAAGATCGGGGCCGGTTCAGCAACCGTGCGAAAACTCGACCCATTTCGGCTGTCGCCCCAGCCCCCTGCGACGCGGCAGTGAACGTTCGGTGTCGGGGCCGGACCCGACGGCCGGTGACGGTTGGCGTTCTTTGTCTCTGGGCGGTTCCTCGTTTGCGCTCGGCTTCCTTGACGGTTGAAGACACCTCCAGAACACTCGCGGTCATGTCGAAACGCGCTGATCGATGGCTCGCCCCGCTCGTCGGGGCCGCGATATTGTGTGCCGCTGTTAGCCAAGTGCACGCTGACGAGGCCGGGGGCGAACGCGAGTTGTACCGCTGGCTCGATCGAAGCGGGGCCATCCGATATACGCCCGACCTCAGCCGGGTTCCCGACACCCGCCGCAAGACCGCGATTCGCGTCGTGACGGGGTCTGCTCCACGAAATGAAGCAGGCACCCAATCACAGACCGTGTCGGCAGAACCGGCGACACTGGCGCCGCTCAGCACATCGCTCGCAGGCGGCGACCCGTTCAACGCCCCCGCCGAGGCACGACAGGTCGAAAGCGAACAGCTCGCGGCCGACACGGCGTTTGGCGGCAATTCCTGGCCTGAACTCAACGCCCGCATCGCCGAACTCGAAGTCTTGATCTTCGCGGACGAAGAAATCATCAAGGAAATGATCTCGGCACCTCCCAGCGAGGGCAGTGACGACCTGATTCACTCTCCCGTGCTCCGTCAGATCGCCGCGCGTCTGCCCATCTTGCAGGGCGAACTCAACGAGTTGCGCCGCTGGCGCGAGCAGCCGAGGGATCAATAGGTACCGGCGCGGTGTCCGGATCCTCTGAATCCCCCATCGTCGCGCTGTGCGGCGGCGTAGGAGCCGCTCGCTTCTTGACGGGCCTCGTCGCTGCCGTCGACCCCGCCCGCGTGACGGCCATCGTCAACACCGGCGACGATCGCGAGTTCTACGGAGTTCACGTCTCGCCCGATCTCGACATCGTCACCTATACGTTGTCCGGGCACGTCGACACCACTCACGGCTACGGCCTTGCTGGAGATGGCTACGCGGTCGTCGACACCCTGGCCGCGTTCGGACACGAGAGCTGGTTTCGACTCGGGGATCGCGACTTCGCCACGAGTTACCACCGGACAATGCGATTGGCCTCGGGCGCAGGCCTGACCGCGGTGACCCACGAGATCCAGGAGCACTTTGGCGCGCCCATCCGCATCCTGCCGATGTCCGAGGATCTGTGCCCGACCATCGTCGAACTCGAGGGCGGCAAGAAACTCCATTTCGAGGAGTACCTCGCACGTGACCGCGCTCCAGATACGGTCACTGGCGTTGACCTGTCCGCCGCCGAGCACGCGACCCCTGGGCCGGGTGTACTCGACGCGCTGAGAGATGCCGGAACGATTCTTCTGTGTCCGAGCAACCCGGTCGTTTCGATCGGTCCGATTCTCGCCGTTCGCGGCGTCCGCGATGCCGTGGTGAAATCCGCGGCGCCGACGGTCGCGGTGTCGCCGATCGTAGGTGGAGCGCCGGTAAAAGGTCCGGCTGACCGGCTGCTGCGCGGCCTCGGACACGAAGTATCGGCTCGCGGCGTCGCGCGTTGGTACAGCGGACTGATCGATGGCCTGGTCATCGACGAACGCGACGCTGCGCTCCAAGCAGAGATCGAAGCCATGGGACTGCCAACACGAATGCTCGACACGCTGATGAAGACGCCGGAGATCTCGGCATCGGTCGCCCGCGCAGCACTCTCGCTGGCAGACGAGTTGGCGGGCTCGCGCAGGTGATTGCTGCGATCGTGCCCGTCAAGGCGTTGGCGTCGTCCAAGTCGCGTCTGATCCCGGCTCTGGATCGCGAATCCGTGGAGCGATTGTCGGTGGCGATGCTCGGCGACGTGATCGAAGCGTTGCTCGGCGTATCGATGTTGGATCGCGTCGCGGTCGTCACACCCGACCCGGCCGTCGCAGCGGTCGTTCGTGAGACCTCGGCCGAAGTTCTGTTGCGCGACGTTCCCGGGCTGAACGCGTCCATCGACGACGCATCCGCGACGCTGGCTCCCGGGCCCGACGACGCCACATTGGTCGTGCTCGGTGACGTCGCGGGCGCGCGCAGCGACGAACTCGCGAAGTTGATCTCCGCCTGTGCGCCGCGCGGGGTAGCGCTGGCGCCATCGTCCGACGGGGGAACGTCGGCGTTGTTTCGACGCCCCGCCGATGTGATCCCGGCCGGTTTCGGTCCCGACAGCGCGGCCGTCCACCGCAAGCTGGCCGTGGATGCCGGAATCGCCTTTTGTGAAGTCCAACTGCCGTCTCTCGCGATCGACATCGACGAACACGAAGATCTCGTGCGTTTCGCGAGCTGCGAATCCGCCGGAGCTCGAACCCTCGAGTTGCTGGCAGAACTCATGCCGGAGCCCAAATCGTGAGCCAAACCCCGGGACCGATCCACCTGATACCGCTGCTCGGAATTCCAGCCGTCCATCCGGGCGACGACCTCGCATCGTTGATTCGCGCGGCTGCAGATTCGTGCGGTGTCGCATTGAAAAACGGCGCGCTGGTGGTGTGTCAGAAGATCGTTTCGAAAGCCGAGGGACGCGTGGTGAATCTCGCCGACGTGACTCCCAGCGACGAGGCCATCCAGATCGCGACCGAGGACGGGCGGGATCCCCGGCAGACCGAACTGGTGTTGCAAGAAACCAAGCGAATCGTCCGGCGCGGAAACGGCGTATTGATTTCAGAAACCCGTCACGGTTTCGTGTGTGCGAATGCGGGACTCGATCTGTCCAATGCAGTCACGCCGGAT
>JAJDAM010000739.1 GCA_029261905.1 Deltaproteobacteria bacterium | reverse complement strand
GGGTCGACGATGCGGGGCAGGAGAGCGACAGGCACGCGACCGCGCCACGCGTTGTTGGCCACGTGCCCGGGGAGTGGGACGAGCCCACTGCCGGCACCGCGGAGCGGCAACCAGCCGACCGTCCGGAACGCGACGTGTCCGTCGATATCCGCGTAGGTCGCATTGGCGCTGGGCGCCGGAAGGCGATCGAGAGCAGCACAGGCCTCGGCCCAGTCGGTCGCCAGGTTGAGCTCGAACAGCGCGTCGATTCCGCGGTCTCCTATGTTGTGACCGGACCAGGCCAAAGCGAGGGGTGGGTCGTCTTCGATCAATGGGCCGTTGCGCGTGTAGACGATGCGAAGCCGGTCGGGCTCGGAGAATCGCACGGGGATCTCGACCTCTTCGATCTCCGCTTCGTACCAACCTTCGGATCCGAGGAATTGGTCCGAGTGCTCCGGGTGACGCGTCTCGACGAACAGGTCCTGGCTGTCGCCAATGTTCGTAAAGCCCCAGGCGAGCCGATCGTTGAACCCGTTGATCACGCCGGGGAGCCCGGGAATGGAAAAGCCGCGAATCGATCGATCTGCGAAGAAGAGATGGACCTCGTAGTGGAGATTCGGCATCGCGAGTGCATCGTGCGAATCGAACGCAAACAACGCGTGTCCGGTGCGTGAGCCATTCGGCGCGACCGCCCAACCGTTGCTCCCGAGCGATGCACTGGGCAACAGCGCCTGCTCGAGCGCGTCGAGTGAGTCGCGCCGGCCCATCAAGCCTTCCAGGTTCCAGCCACTGATGATATACGGGAAGTCTGGCAGCTCCGACTCGTCCGGGAGAAAGGCACGGAACTCGTTTTCGGAGACAGCTGCTGCGAGCGCCAGACGCAGGATTTCGTTGTCCGCATTGCGCGCTGAGCTGAACGCCATCGCGGCCCCCAGGGCGAAGACATCGGCCGGTGTCCACTGGCGTCTTGGGATCTGCGCGATCAACAGCTCCGGTGGACGTGCCGGGAGCAGAGCCAACGCGGCATTGACCCCGTCGACGTAGCGGTTGACGTAATCACGTGTCTGTTCGGTCGCGCCGTCTGCCAGCCGCTTTGCCAGCTGCGGTACGCCCATCCTCCAGAGCTCTCGGTCCGTCTCCAGCAACGGACGGCCGAGGATCTCGGACAGGCGCCCCCGGCCCACGCGACTCAGCAATTCCATTTGCCACAATCGCTCTCGCGCGTGCAGCACGCCCTGTGCGAACAGTGCATCGCCTAGCGTGCGGGCGCGTACGTAAGGTCGCGCCCGTGCATCGAATCGAATCTCGACGACATGGTCGAGGCCGGGGAACGCGAGCGTCCCGGAGCGTTCGATCCGAGATGCCCGGAGCGCCCACGATCCGAGTCCGACGAAAATGATGGCGAGAGCTGCCAATGCGACGATCACAAGTATCGCCGCGCGCAGGGGGCGCGAACGGGCACCAGGGTGCTCAGGCTTCGTCCGACCAACGCGCATCGCCCAAGCATAACCGGCCCGCCCTCTACCGTGGCCGCCGAATGTGGCGCGGCTGCGTCAGGTGATCAGATATCTGCGGCACGTGTGGACGGAAGAACCACCGCATCCGGGGCTCTCGACATTGGACCGGTGCTTGTCAACGCTGTCGATCGCGCGGATTGCCGCAAGTCGAACAATCGCTGACCGCGTGCGGGGCGACGAGTTGAGCGTCAAACCGACGGGCCTCGAATCCCGCGGATCGCCCACACGCGAACTCCCGTCTCGTTCGATAGACTGCAGTCCCGCACGCTACTGGAGGTCACGAGCGCCATGTTCAGTCACATCATGATCGGTTCCGACGACGTCGAGGTCTCCAAGCGATTCTACGATGCGGTGTTGGGTGCCCTGGGCTACCAGCCCGGCGCCATGGACGATCGGGGTCGGTGCTTCTACCGCACCGCCACCGGTGTGTTCGCGATCACCAAGCCAATCAACGGTGAGCCGGCGACCCAAGGCAACGGCAGCACGATCGGCTTCGCGGTCAACAGCCCGAAAGAGGTGGACGCGTGGCATGCGGCAGGCATCGCCCATGGTGGTACGACTTGTGAGGATCCTCCCGGGCGTAGGCCGGAGAGTCCGTTCTACCTCGCCTATCTCCGCGACCCCTCGGGCCACAAGATCTGCGCGTTGCACTTCATGGGCTGACCCGCTCGGGCGCGGGCCGACAAAAATCGATATGACAGTTTGGCCTGCGCGGGATCAAGCGACACGAGTGGGTATTTCAAGACGAAACACCATCGCGCGCAGTGATTGCGCGGCGTCTGCACTGGGAGCGGGGCGTTGAGCGCGGAGGGTGAACGTCACCTCGGGTTGTTCTCGGCAACAGCGATTGGTGTCGGTGCGATCGTCGGCGGCGGGGTCCTCGCGCTGGCCGGAGTCGCATTCCGGACGGCGGGCCCGGGCGCGATGGTCGCGTTCGCGTTGAACGGCGGGATCGCGCTGCTGACGGCAGCCAGCTTTGCGGAACTCGCGAAGCGTTTCCCGCAATCCGGCGGCACGTACACGTATGCGAAGCGCGTGCTCCCGATCGAGGCGGCGTTCGTCGTCGGTTGGGTGGTGTGGTTCGCGTCGATCGTGGCGGGTGTGTTGTACGCGATCGGCTTCGCGGTGTTCGCCGCCGAGGGAGCGGCGCGGCTGCTCGAGAAATTCTCGTTCGACGCTGCGTGGCTTTCCAGAAGCGACCTGCGGACAGGCCTCGCGCTGGCCGCCACGGGCCTCTACACGTTGGCACTCGCGCGCCGAGCTGGCGGAGGCGGCATCGGGGCGACGATCGGAAAGGTCGTGGTATTCGTCATCCTGATCGCGGGTGGCGCCTTCGCGGCGATCTCCACCGACGCACCGCTTCTCGACCGCCTAGATCCGTTGATGCCGATGGGTCCCGGCACAGTCGTTGCCGCGATGGGATACACGTTCATCGCATTACAGGGCTTCGACCTGATCGCCGCCGTCGGCGGTGAGGTGCGCGATCCCGAGCGCAACCTGCCACGCGCGATGTATCTGTCGATCGTCATCGCGCTCGTCATCTATCTGCCGCTACTCGCGCTGATCGCCACCGTCGGCGTCCCGCCGGATCGATCGATCGTCGAGCTCGCGGCGGCGAACCCGGAGGGACTCGTCGCGGAGGCGGCGGAGCAATTCATCGGGCCGAGCGGGTACTGGCTCGTGATCGGAGCCGGTGTGCTCTCGATGCTGTCCGCGCTGCAGGCGAACCTGCTCGGTGCCTCTCGCGTCGCGTTCGCGATGGCGCGGGATCGCACGCTGCCGCGCAGACTCGGCAACATCCGGGGCAAGAGCGGTACGCCCGCACTCGCAGCGGTGGTCACCGCGGCCATGCACGCCGCGGTCGTGCTCGTGATCGGCGACGTCTCGGCCGCCGGCGCGGCGTCGAGCCTGATCTTCCTGATCTCATTCACGCTCGTGCACTGGGCGGCGATCCTCGCGCGGCGACGTTCCGGCGACCGGCGCTTTCCAGCGGTCCCGTTGCTGGGTGGAACGCTGTGTCTGGCGCTCGGCATGTTCCAGGCGGTCGCGGTTCCGACGGCTGGGATCGTCGTCATCGTCTGGCTCGGCGTAGGTGCGGTCGTCTACCTGGGCCTGCTCGCGCCGGGCGCGAGCCTCGCGGATGTGACGGCCGAGGCGCGCGATCCCGACCTTGCGCTGTTGCG
>JAJDAM010000738.1 GCA_029261905.1 Deltaproteobacteria bacterium | reverse complement strand
TTCGAGAACATGAAGAGCAAGCCCGAGCAGTTCATCCCAGGCGCGAACCGGGATGCCTGGCACGAGCCGAGCCGCTTCCTGCACAAAGGAACCAGCGGCCAATGGAAGGACGTCATTTCGCCCGAAGCGCTCGATGCGTTCGACAAGAAACTGGCCGAACTACTGCCGCCCGATCGCGCACTATGGCTGAAACAGGGAAGTGGCTGAAACAGGGAAGTGGCTGAAACACGGCAGCGCCTGATCGGGCCGTCCGCAGCCCTGACGGAACGATCACCCAAACCCTCGAGCCCGCCGGCGCGGCAGGCGGATCAACCCGACGCGTCGAGCAGCGCCCTGGCCTCGACCAGGTCGGGCGCATCGAAGCCTTCCTGGAACCACGCGAAACAGCGGCCCAGCTCCGAACCGTTCGATGCCGGCTCCCCCCGCCGACGTGTCAAGTGATTGCAGGCCCGCAACTCGAGCAGGTGCGCGCCACGGGTGCGGGCCAATTCGATTGCCCGCCCGAACGCTTCATCCGCCTGATCGCCGCGACCACTCGACGCGGCGATCTCACCGCGCAGGCAGTACAGCAGGGCGTCTGCGAAGTGTTGGCCGGTTGCGGCCGCTATCTGGATTGCGCCCTCGATCGTGGCGGCCGCCGTTTCGAGATCTCCGATGGCGAGGTTCGCCTGGCCGTGAAGCGCCAGCAGCAGTGGAGCACCCGCCTGGCTTCCCGTTTGTGACGCGGTCGCGAGCCCTTCGTTCAGCATCGCGATTCCCGCGACATCTCCATCACGAGCCTCTGCCCAACCGCGAAGTGCGCGTCCGAGCCCGAGCCACAACGGAAATCGCAGCTCTTCCGCAAGCTCGATCGCCCGCTCGGCCCAGACCCGAGCCGGCCCGGGTTCGTTGCGAATCGCATGCGTGGCCGCGTGAAACACATAGGCAAACGCAATGCTGAATGCGTGGTCGAGTTTCTCGGCGAGTTCGACGCCAGCCGCAGCCGATCGGATTCCCTGGTCGGGGTAGCCCAGGAGGGTCGCCGACCACGCCGCGAATCCATGCGCCGCGACACCGAAGTCGTTGATGCTCGTGAACGTCCCCGCGCTCGAGCCTTCGTAATGCAACAGCGCACTGCGAGACTCCTCGAGAGCGCGCTCGAGGTCGCCCGCGTAGAACGCCGGCGGCGAGATCAGCCCGTGCCCCGCCAGCTTGAACAGCGGAGTCTGGGTTTGCGACCCCAGCGTGACGATCTCTTCGGCCAATTCGATTGCCGACGCGTGCTCGGCGCGGTTCTGTCGGTAGGCCGACAAACCCACCAGTGCAACCACTCGCGCTTCGTTTTCCGCAAGCGAGCGGGCCAGCGTCAACGCACGTTCGAACGCGGGCAGTGACGCATCGTCCGCATAGCCGCGCATACGCATCGAAATGATTCCGAGCATGTTTTGCAGCGCCAGCTCAGCGCGATCTCGCTCATCGCCATCCGGCAGGTCTGCCAGGAGTTTCAGCGCCCGCTGCAACTGTTGCTCGGCTTCGGCGTTCGCCGAGAGTTCACCCGCTCGTTGCGCGGCCGCTCGATAGCACTCACTTGCCCGCGTTGCGTCCCCCCCGCGATCGAGGTGAAGGGCGAGCAGTGCCGGGTCCATTTCGATCCGGGATGGAAAGCGTTCTTCGAGCACGGCTGCAATGCGCTGGTGGAGCTGCTGGCGGGTGCGGCGCAGTAGCGACTGGTAGGCGACATCGAGTACGAGCGCGTGTTTGAATACGTACGTCGCGTACGGCGGAGTCCCTCGCTGGTACAACAGCTCGGCATCGACCAGTCGCTCGATCGACCGACACAACTCGGCGTCTTCTTCGCCAGAAACCGCGGCCAGCATCTGGTGCGAGAACTCGCGTCCCAGCACGGCCGCACGCTGCGCCACCTCTTTCGCGGGCCCGAGGCGATCGAGGCGCGCCATCAGCGAGTCCTGGAGCGTCATCGGAACCTCGTCCTCACTCTCCACCCCGGACTCTCTCACCATCTTCGTCAGCTCCTCGACAAAGAGCGGGACGCCATCGGCCCGAGCCACGATGCGGTCGACGATCCCGCTCGAGAGCTCCGCCTCGCCGACCGACGACTCGACCATTTCCCTCGCGAGCCGCGGCCCGAGCCTCTCCAATGCAATCTCCGTCGCGTGACCGAGTGGTTTCCATTCGGGCTCGAACTGCGGTCGAAACGTGAGCACGACCAACAGCGGCGCGGTCGCGCAGCGCTCGCGCAACAGCGCCAGCAATTCGAGCGTCGATGGATCACTCCAGTGCAGGTCTTCGAATACCAGGATCACCGGCTGTAGTTTTGCCAACGCCAACGTCCAATCCGCGAGCAGCTGAAACGTTCGTTGCCTCGATCGCTCGGGTCCCGTGGGTGTGACGGTGTGCGTGTCGGGCAGCGGAAGTTCGTGAAGCGCGGCGAGCAACGCCAACGGCTCCGCACGCCGCAAGTCGGCCAACTCGAGGCCCTGTTCGAGCTTGGACAACCGCACCTCGGCGCTGTCCGCCTCTTCGAACCCGAGGCCGTGTTTCGTGAGTTCGATTACCGGTTGTAATGCGCTCGCCTGGGTATGCGCCGAACAGCGCGCTTCGAGCCAGGTGTGCGGCGTGCCACCCACGTGTCGACGCAACACCTGCATCAGCCGGGACTTGCCGAGCCCTGCCTCACCGACGATCTGCACGACCTGCCCCAACCCATCCTGGGCGCGTTCCCAGCGGTCGAGCAACACACCGACTTCGACCGTCCGCCCCGCCAGCGGTGTCAGCCGCACCGAACCTTCGATTCGGCTTCGCACACCACTCGGCCGCACGATCTGGTACGCGCGCACCCGAGACGCGACCCCTTTGAGCTCCGGGTAGCCCTGATCGCGCGCGATGAACAATCCGCCGACGAGCGCATGCGTGGCGTCGCTGATGAAGACACTGCCCGGCTCGGCGGAACCTTCGAGCCGAGCCGCAATATTGGTCGTGTCGCCGAGCGCGAGGCGCTCGCGCCGTTCGCCCCCACCCACCTCGCCGATCACCACAGGCCCGGTATGGATCCCGATGCGGGCCGCGAGCCGAACCCGATAGTCGCGTTCGACGTCCTCGTTCGCTCGCTCGATCTCGTCGAGAATGTCGAGTGCGGCGCGCACACTGCGTTCGCCATCGTTTTCGCTCGCGTGGGGATAGCCGAAGTACGCGAGCAGACCGTCGCCCAGAAACTGCGCGACGTGGCCTCCGTAGCGTTCCACCGTCTTGCTGGCCTCGCGGTGATAGCGTCCGACCACCTCCCGCAGGTCTTCCGGATCGAGACCTTGTGCGAGCTGCGTCGACCCGACGAGATCGCAGAACATCACGGTCAACTGGCGCCGCTCCGCACGTGCCGACAGCTCTGCAGCGACCGGTCGGCCACACCCGTCACAGAACGCCGCTCCGTCCCGCAATCGGTTGCCGCACCCTTCGCATCGTTGCGGAAGTCGTTCGCCGCAGGCCTCGCAAAAACGGGCCCCGTCGCGGTTCTCGTGATCACAGACGCTACAGGTCAATTGCGCCTCATCTCTCGGAAAGCGTCTCGGAAAGTGTCTCGAAGAACCGAGTGATGAACCGATTGGCCTTCGTATTCTAGAGCCGCAACCCCGTCGTACTGCTCGTCGGCCAGATCTCGTGCCACGGCTGCTCGCGTTCGAACGTGCGCGACGCCTGGAGCACCCGATCGTCGCGGTGATGTGTCGCGACGATCTGCATCCCCATCGGTAGACCACTTCGGGTCAGCCCGACGCGCACGGTCGCCGCCGGCTGCCAGGCCAGATTGAAAGGCTGTGTGAACGCACCCGCCGCCAGCGGGTCCTGCGGCTTGCCATCGGTCTCGGTCGGGAACGGACCGCGCGCGGGAGGCGCTTCGTAGGGTGTCGTGGGCGTGATCAGCAGATCGAAGCGATCGAATATCTCCGCGCACCAGTTTCGCACCCGCGCGCGACTCTCATTGATTCGCGCCATGATCTCGGGCGTCATCTTGCGCCCTTCTTCGATCAACTCCAGCAAGTAACGCTGGATTCGATCTTCATTGCCGGGCAGTACATCGCGAAGTCGGCCTGCGAGACCGAACCCCGCGAGCGTGTTCCACTCTTCGACCATCGGCGGCGGACCGTCGTGAACCCGCTCCACGTGGTGACCGAGCTTCTCGAACACGCGCACACCCTCTTCGACGGCCTGTGCGATTTCCCCCTGCACGAGGATTCGGCCGAAGTCGGGAGCAAAGCCGATGCGCAGCGGCCCCGGCAAGGGTTCGCGTACGCGATCGAGATAGCGGAAACCGGGATGTGGCAACGATCCCGCATCACGCGCGTCGGGGCCCACCACCTGGTCCAAGAACAGACAGGCGTCTTCGACGGTTCGCGTCAACGGGCCGTAGACAGCCATCTGGCCCGCGTCCCACGCCAGGGTCGGTCCGATCGGAACGCGACCTTGCGAGGGTTTGTGACCGAACGCGCCCGACCACGCGGCCGGTAGTCGGATCGATCCGCCGCCATCGCTCGCCGTCACCAGCGGCAACACACCACCAGTGAGCGCGGCCGCCGACCCACCGCTGGATCCGCCGGGTGTCCGATCCAGGTTCCACGCACTGCGCGTCACGCCATGAAGCAGATTCTTCGTGATCGCGGTGGGGCCGAACTCCGGAGCGTTGGTCTTCGCCATCGGAATGGCGCCGGCAGCCCGCAACCGCGCGACGTGTATGTCGTCTTCCGTTGCGACATTGTCGCGGTACAGCCAGGAGCCGTTGGTGGTCAGCATC
>JAJDAM010000737.1 GCA_029261905.1 Deltaproteobacteria bacterium | reverse complement strand
CAACCACGTCGTCGAGGGCGCTCGCTCCCTTCGCGCCGAATCGACCAGCCCCGTCGAAGGTGCGGAGGTGTGCCTCGTTACGAGCGGTGCATGCGTTCCATCCAGCGCACTGCTGCTGGGGAAATCGCAATGACGCGTTGGTTCCCCGATGGAATGCCGCAACCGATGGCCGACAACGCGTCGATCCCGTGGTGGCAGGCTGCCGCCGAGCACCGGTTGTTGGTACAGCGTTGCAGCGATTGTTCCCACCCCCGTCTACCGGCCGCGCCAACCTGCCCGTCGTGCCGATCGGACGCCGCCGAATGGCACGAGGTCTCCGGTCGCGGTGAGCTGTACACCTACACCATCGTGCATCGCGCGATCGCGGCGGGCCAGCAGCTGCCGTTCGTCATCGCAGTGATCGCTCTCGACGGGGCCGACGGTGTGCGCATGATTTCAAACCTCGTCGAGACGCCACTGGAAGACCTGAGGATCGGGATGCGAGTGGAGGTGGCCTGGGAGGACATGGGGCCGGACCTTGCGATTCCGCGTTTTCGGGCAGTGGTCGGGGGTTGAACCACATCGGCGTCCGATATTCGCAAACAGGTTACGAGTCGGGATCGCAATCTGAGTTCTACGGCATTCGCGATCAAGCCGGTCAAAGACCCTCGGGACGAACTCCAATCACGGCTTCCTCCTCGAGATCGCGAAGTTCCTCCGACGACAGGCCGAGAATTCCGCACAGTACGAATTCATTGTGCTGGCCCAGTGTAGCTGCCGGTGTCCGGAGCCAGCTGTCGATGCTCGCGTAACGAAAGGGCAACGACGGCAATGGCATAGCGCCAACCACCGGATGATCGGGCGTCTCGAAGTAGCGGCGTGCGCGAAATTGTGGGTTGTTTTCGAGCAACCTGCACTGGTTCGCAACTTCGGAGGCAGGAATGTCGAGACCACGCAGTTCGGCCGCGAGCTCGGCGCGATCGCGATTTCGCGACCACTCCGAGAGGTGTGCGTCGATCTCGTCATGCCCTTTTCTTCGGCCTGCGCGCGTATCGAATGCCGTGTCCATCGCCCACTCCGGATTGCCGAGCGCAGTGCGAAGCGCACGCCACTGTTCGTCCGTCGCGACCGACAACGCCAACCAATTCTCCGCGCCGGACTGACCGCCCGCGCAGGGATACAAACCCTGCGGTGCCGCGAGCGGCGAGCGATTTCCTTCTCGTTGCATCAGCTTGCCATACGCGTCCCATTCGCAGATTTGCTCCGCCGCTACATTGAGGGCACTTTCGACCATCGTGCTCTCGATGTGATGCCCGTGGCCCGACGCCGAACGCTCTGCCAGCGCAACGAGAAAAGCGAAGGCGCCGTGCATGCCGGCCATCGGATCGCAGGGCCCCCGCGGAATCCGGGGCTGATCGTCGGTGTGACCTGTCATCCAGGCCAGCCCCGACAACTGTTCCATGGTCTGCGCGAAGCCCGTGTTGTCGCGCCACGGGCCCGTGAGTCCGAACGCAGGCATCCGCATCATCAAGGCGCCCGGGTTCAACTGCTTCACGCGATCCCAACTCAGCTTGAAGTTCTCGAGAACACGGGGCGTGAAGTTCTCGATGATCGCATCGCATTCCACGATGAGCTTCTCGAGTAGCTCGAGGCCGCGGGGTGTTGTCAGATCGAGTGTGATGTCGAGCTTGTTGCTGTTCGCATGTAGGCAGTGCGTGCTCGCCTCCCACCATTGAGGGTAGTGGGCCGCCATCATGCCTCCGACCATGCGCAGACCATCCGGCCGTCCGATCGATTCGACACGGATGACCTCGGCACCGAGCGAAGCCAGGATGTGGGTCGCGCTGGGCCCCGCCCACCAGGCGGTCAGATCGACGACCCGCAGCCCCTCGAGAGGGAGCGCATCGGGCGATCCCGAGCGATCGGCGGAATTTCTTGCGGAACCGAAACCAGCTGATTGCGTGTGCGCACCCAATTTCGGCGCGCGTTTGGGGGGCGGCGGATCGACGTCATCGATCCGGTAGGGCCGTCGGGGCCGAGCGAACCGACCCGTTGCATCGGGACCATAGACACCACGTGCCGCCAGCTGCACATGGTTCCGTACCGTCTCGCCATTGCAGATGGGGGCGACCGGAATTCGTAGCAACGTCGCGAGTTCGATCACTTCCGCGGTCGTCTTGTTCGGCAGCCAGGCGTGCATGATCTCCTGCCACTCATCGAACCGCATCAGACGACCCGCGAACTGAGCGAGTTGCTCGTCGTCGCGCAGATCCGGTCGCTCGATCATCAGCAGGAAATCCGAAAACTGCTGTCGCGTGTTCGTACAGAACCCGACGTACCCATCGAGGGTCGGTTCGATGGATGGCGTTTCCACTGACTGCGCGAGAAAGGCGTGTTCCGGATCCTCTGGGCTTCCATTCATCAACCGATTCATCGATTCGGAGAAGTTGGTGAAGATCATGTTCGCGGTCTCGAGTATCGACAGATCGATGTGTTCTCCGTGTCCCGTCGCGCGCGCATGAAACACGGCGGGCAGTGCCGCGACGGCGCCGAACACCCCGGCCGCCCACTCGCTGATGCGCCCACCGGCCTGGTAGGGCTCCTTTCCCATCAAACCGCGCACTCCGATCGATCCCGACTCTGCCTGAATCGTGAACTCGGTCGCGATCCGATCCGACCAGGGCCCGGACAGGCCGTACGGCGTAATCGAAAGAACGACGAGCGACGGGTAGGTGGATCGCAACGCCGCGGCATCGAGTATTCCGCCCCCATCTGATTCCAAACCGTGCGCTTGGATCACGAGGTCCGCTTCCGCGAGCAGCCTCTCGACGTGGGCGTCGCCCGATGCGCCGACGAGTGACTGCTTTCCGGCGTTGAGAAACGTGAAGAGAGCCGAGTCCTCTCCGCCCAGATCGGCACCGGTCGACGACCAGTGGCGCAGCGAATCGCCATCGGGCGATTCGACTTTGATGACTTCGGCTCCCCCATCCACGAACAATTTCGAGCAGTAGGGGCCCGCAATCTGGTCCGAAAAATCGACCACTCGAATCCCTGCAAGACCCGTCTGCATCGTGTCCCCTTCCTCTCACCCGGGCGTCCATCTTAGACCAACGATGTCCGATGGCCGGGCTAATATACGAATCTCGCGCCGGCATACGCCGCACTGTCCGCACTCGCAAAACCCAATCCACCCGCAGAGAACGAGGATCGAAGATGACGACGGAGAACCGAGACGCCTCCCCGACCGATTCGAGCGACGCCAGCCTCGGGTTCGATCCTGACGCGCTGCGCACCAAATATCGCGAAGAGCGCGACAAGCGAATTCGTCCCGACGGAAACGACCAGTTTCTCGAGGTCAAAGGCGAGTTCGCGCACTTCGTCGAGGATCCCTATGTCGAGCCCGGATTCACACGCGAGCCGCTGACCGACGAAGTCGACGTGATCCTGGTTGGGGGTGGATTCGGCGGGCTGCTAGCCGGAGCGCGCCTGCGCCAAGCCGGCATCGAGAACATCCGCGTCATCGAGAAAGGCGGCGATTTTGGCGGCACCTGGTACTTCAATCGATATCCCGGCGTCGCATGTGACATCGAGTCGTACATCTACATGCCGCTGCTCGAAGAGCTCGACTACGTCCCCAAAGAAAAATACAGCCGGGGCCCTGAGATCCTGGCGCACTGCCAATCGATCGCCAAAAAATTCGATCTCTACCGCGATGTGTGTTTCCAGACCGAAGTCACAGAGATGCGCTGGGACGAAGACAGCGCGCGGTGGATCGTCTCTACTGATCGTGGTGACGCGATGAGGGCGAAGTTCGTGTGTCTGGCCAATGGATTCTTGCAAAAGCCCAAGCTCCCCGGTATTCCAGGAGTCGAGGCTTTCAAGGGCCACACCTTCCACACCAGTCGCTGGGACTACACGTATACTGGCGGAGATTCGGATGGACAACTCTCTGGCCTTCGAGGAAAGCGAGTCGGAATCATCGGAACTGGCGCGACAGCCGTGCAATGCGTCCCGCACATCGGTCGCGACGCCGAGCACTTGTTCGTCTTTCAGCGCACGCCGTCGTCCATCGACGTTCGCGCCAACCGCCCGACGGATCCAGAATGGGCACGTTCGCTCGAGCCGGGTTGGCACCAGAAGCGAATGGACAATTTCCAACTCCTCACCACCGGTGGCTACCAGGAGGAAGATCTCGTCAACGACGGATGGACCGACATCGTCCGCAACCTGCTGTTCGTAATGCAATCAGAAGAGCAGGCGGACCTGTCTCCCGAAGGGCTCGAACGCAGCATCGAGATCGCCGATTTCATCAAGATGGAACAAATTCGTGCGCGCGTAGAATCCATCGTCGCCGATCCTGCAACCGCCGAGGCGCTGAAGCCCTACTACCGGCAGTTCTGCAAGCGGCCGTGCTTCCACGACGAATACCTGCAGACCTTCAACCGCGACAACGTCACACTCGTCGACACCCAGGGTGCGGGAGTCGAACGCGTGACAGAAGCGGGTGTGGTCGCGAACGGCGAGGAAATCGAGCTGGATTGCTTGATCTACGCCACAGGCTTCGAGGTCGGCACCGAATATTCGCGACGCGCCGGCTACGAATTGATCGGGCGCAAAGGCATGACCCTGACCCGGAAATGGGACAGCGGTGTCACTACGCTCCACGGGATGCATATCCGTGGCTTCCCCAACTGCATCATGATGAGCATCGCGCAGTCTGGCTTGACGGTGAACTTTCCGTACATGCTCGACGTGCAGGCCAAGCACCTCGCCTACATCATCGAGCGTGCACTGAACCAGGACATCAGCGCCTTCGAAGTCTCGGAAGCGGCCGAAAAGGAGTGGGTCGACACAGTGGTTCGGCTGGCCGATGACCGTTCGAGCTTCTCCGAGCAATGCACGCCGGGGTACTACAACAACGAAGGCAAGCCGAGCGAAACGACCCTACAGGGCAGCTTCTTCTTCGGGGGGCCGACGGAGTTCATCGACATTCTCGAAGCCTGGCGAGCCGACGGAGGAATGGAGGGGCTCGAGCTGAGCTAGCCTCACGTTTCGGCCCAACCCAGGATGAACAAGGAGCTCCCTCGATGGCCTCGAGTTTCTTCGACCCAGACCGGCACCGATGGCGTGAAGTGGTGGGCGGCCCCGAACTCTCCTACAAGGTCCGCCACGATTACACGATTCTCGGGTACGACCTCGCAGCAGGTACCCTCGACATGGTGGTGCGCTGGGCGGGTGACGGAGGTCACTGCCCGATTCATCGACACACAGCGACCACGACGGTGCTCGTCATCGAAGGCGAACAGCACGTCTGGGATCTTCAGCCGAACGGCGATCGCGCGGATCCGAAGGTTCGCTGCGCGGGCGACTACGCGCTGACGGTGGGGGACGCACTGCCCCACCTGGAACGTGGTGGCCCAGCGGGCGGAATCGCTTTTTTCGGAAATCACTCCAGCGATGGACGCCTCTACGAGATCCTCGACGAAGACCTGAAAGTAGTAGTGGACGTCACGATGGAATCACTGATCGACGATTGGAAACAGAACAGCTGATCCGACTCGGGACCAGGTCCTCGCTCAATCCTTCCAGAGCTTCCACGGCGGCGCTTCGGACTCCCACAGGGAATTCAGCAGGTACTTGTCGCGAAGCGTGTCCATGCACTGCCAGAAGCCTTCGTGCTTGAAGGCCATCAACTCGCCTTCTCTTGCGAGTGTCTCGAGTGGCTCGGCCTCGAACAATGTGGTGTCGCCTTCGATGTAATCGAATACGGCAGGCTCCAACACGAAGAACGCGCCGTTGATCCAACCTTCACCGAGCTGCGGCTTCTCGGCGAACGCCGTGACCTGATCGCCGTCGAGGTCGAGGCGTCCGAAGCGAGCGGGCGGCCGTACCGAGGTCAGCGTCGCGATCTTGCCGTGCGACTTGTGGAATGCAAGGAGTGCGTGCAGGTCGAGATCCGACACGCCGTCGCCCCACGTGAGGAAGAAAGTCGAATCTCCCATGTAGGGTTGCAGCCGCTTGATGCGCCCCCCCGTGTTGGTCGACTGGCCGGTATCGATCAGGTCGACGGTCCAGTCTGGCGAACCGTCCATCTGGTGCTGAGAGATATTGCCACTGCCCATGTCGACGGTCAGATCGCTTTGGAGCGAGCAATAGTCGACCATGTAGCGCTTGATGTAATCGCCCTTGTATCCGAGTGCAATCGCGAAGTCGTTGAAGCCGAAGTGGGCGTATTGCTGCATGATGTGCCAGAGGATCGGACGGCCACCGATCTCCACCATCGGCTTCGGACGGATCTCTGTCTCCTCGGAGAGCCGGCTCCCGAAGCCGCCGGCCAGAATTCCTACTTTCATCTGCACTACCTCCTATTCTCCCCAGATTGCGTTTCCCCAGATTGCCCGGGCATGTCGTGGACAGCGGGAGTTTGCAAGGGCCATGCCGGAGCACTGGCCGCAACGACGTGCGCAGAACGGCTGCCACGCTGCCGAATTGACGGCTCGATTTCACATGTGTGCAGGCCGACGGAATCCTCCGCTGCAAGGACGATCCGATGGAATTTCCCAATTTCAGACCCTCGACTTCCCTCACGAAACATCTTGCGTAGCGCCTGCTGGTGCCCGCTGGAGTCGAACGCCGCGCGTGCCGATACGCTCGACTGATTTCTTCGTCACCTTTGCCCCCGTCGAGGCCACTCCCTAGACGGGGAGACCTGCGCGTGGAGCCCTGCGCCTTTCCTCCGTGACCTGACCGAAAGGCAGTGTGAATTGGTTTTGAATCGATTGGTTTCGCGAGTCCAGAGGACCCTACTCGCACTCGCGATCTGCTGTGGAATATCGGTTCACAGCGGGGCCGTATGGGCGGCGGTCCCCGCCGGGTTCACCAACGAACTCGTCGTCGGTGGGCTCAACCAGCCGATCGACATGGCCTTTCTCCCCGATGGCCGCGCGCTGGTGTTGCTCAAAGATGGCGAGATCCTCATCGTCGATGTCGCCGCGCTTCCCCCCACCGCCGCGCCCTACATGACGATCACGGACCTCTACAACGTCGGCGAGCAGGGCCTGCTCGCGATCGCGTTGGATCCCGATTTCGCGAACAACGACTTCTTCTACGTCTACTACTCGAAGGCGAGCACCTGGATGCTCCGAAACGCGCGTTACAAGCACCTCGGAAAAACGCGAGATCTGGCAAGCGAGATACTGGTGTGG
>JAJDAM010000736.1 GCA_029261905.1 Deltaproteobacteria bacterium | reverse complement strand
CGCCCCTTCTGGAAGTTCTGGATCTCGTACGCCATCCGACGCTTCCCGAGATCCTCATAGGTCAGCCGCGTGGCACCGGCCTCCGAAAGGAACTGATCCAAGCGCGCCTGGATTTCAACGACGCCCTCGTCGGAAATCTCGGGCTGGATGATGAGTGTTGTTTCGTATTCCCGCATTGATCCTCCTCGCGGACATGCCCGGCAACGCCGGGACACGAGCTCCGGTATCGATCGGACCAGAGCGTTGGGTTCGCCTGATCTGCCGCCGGAACTGAGGAAATTGGGCCGATTGCCGGCCGATGTGAGCGCTGAGGTTTACCACACCGTTCCGATACCCACCAGAGGCCTCGACGGGCCCCTCGGCGCGTCGAGGCTCGGGGCCTCTAGACGGATATCTGCTCGATCAATGTCCTGTGAATGCGCAGATCCTCGGTCAGCTCGGGGTGAAAGGTCGTTGCCATGACGTTTGCCTGGCGGACGAAGACGGGCCACCCGTCCACCCGGGCGAGAACCTCGACTTCGCTGCCCGGGTCCCGCAGGCGTGGCGCGCGAATGAACACGCATTCGAGTCCGGGATACCTGCCGTCGGCGTCCGCGATTGCCGAAAACGAGTCCACCTGGGTCCCATACGCGTTCCGGATGGCGACCACATCGATTGCTCCCAGGCTGCGAACGGGCCGATTCTCCACTTCGCGAGCCAGCAACACCGCCCCTGCGCAGGTACCGAGTACGGGGCGACCCGACTGCACGAAGGACTCGAGCGGCTCGTACAGCCCGACGCGAGCCAGCCCTTTGGAGATCGTCGTGGACTCGCCGCCGGGCAACACGAGTGCATCGATGCCGTCGAGATCCTTTTCGCGGCGAACGCGGACCCAGGCAGCGCCCGCTCGCACGAGCGCTGCTCCATGAGCTTCCACATCGCCTTGAATCGCAAGGATGCCGACCCGTGGCTGCCGATTCGATCGGCTTGCCGCTTCCACCTTGGTTTCGCCTACCAGCCGCGATTGGCCATCCGCTCGTGTTCGGCCAGGGTTTCCATCTCGATCCCCTCCATCGCATTGCCGAGCCCGCGACAGGCCGCGAGGACCTCCTCAGGCTCGTCCCAGTGTGTGGTCGCCCGCACGATGGCGCGCGCACGAACGGCCGGATCATCGGATTTGAAGATCCCCGAGCCGACGAAGACCGCCTCGGCCCCGAGCGACATGCAAAGCGCAGCGTCTGCCGGAGTCGCGATTCCGCCGGCGGCGAAATTGGGCACCGGAAGTCGTCCTGTCTTGGCGACCTGCTCGACCAGATCCAACGGCGCACGCATCTCCTTCGCCTGAGCCGGCAGCTCTTCGGGCAGACAGGCAGTCAGCGACCGCATCTGGCCGATCACCGAACGCAGGTGTCGGACCGCCTCGACGATGTTTCCGCTGCCGGCTTCCCCTTTGGTGCGGATCATCGCTGCGCCTTCGGAGATGCGTCGCAACGCCTCGCCCAGGTCTCGTGCGCCGCAAACGAACGGCGACCGGAAGTCGGACTTGGAGACGTGGTGAGCATCGTCCGCAGGCGTCAGGACCTCGCTTTCATCGATGAAATCGACGCCGAGCGCTTCGAGAATACGCGCTTCTGCGAAGTGGCCGATTCGCACCTTCGCCATCACCGGGATCGAGACCATCCGTTGGATCCCCTCGATGACCTCGATCGAACACATCCGCGCGACACCTCCATCACGCCGAATGTCGGACGGGACGCGCTCGAGTGCCATCACGGCCGCCGCGCCGGAATCTTCGGCGATCTTCGCCTGGTCCGGATTCGTCACGTCCATGATCACGCCACCCTTGAGCATCTCGGCCAGCCCGACTTTGATTTCGAAGGACTGAGCGTTCCCTCCACCCTTCGCGTTTGATTTCTTGTTTGCCATTTTTCCCTCCATCGAGCGGGTCGATCCGCTCTGATTTACTTCCAGGCTCTGGTTTACTTCTACATGTGCAGGCGTGCAGCCTGAGGCGCATCGGAGAGCCGTTCGTTCACGACCCGCGCCAGCGCTTTCACGCCGGCCCGTATCGCACGGCTGTCGGCCATCGCATAGGTCAATCGCAAGCCACCCGATTCGCGACCGTCCGGATAGAATTGGGCACCGGGCGAGAACAGCACGCCCGCGCGGACCGCATCCGGTAGCAGATCGCTCGTATCCAAGCCTGGCGGGAGTTCGACCCACATCTGCAGCCCTCCCTCAGGAGTGGTCCAGCGGGTACCAGCGGGCATCTCGGTCTCGAGCGCTGAAAGCAGTACGTCGCGTCGCTCGAGCAGAACCCGGCGCACGCGGCCGAGATGCCGGTCATAGGCCCCCTCCGAAACGAATTCGGCCAGCGCTGCCTGGAGCGGCAGTGCGTCAGAGAGATCTGTGGAAGCCTTCAGTGCGGCGAGTGCTCCCACCAGTCGACCATGCGCGGTGATCGCGCCGATCCGAGCACCGGGAAACAGCGACTTCGAGAACGAAAACAGATGACAGACTCCGCCTGTCGAATCCAGCGCCGCCAGCGACGGCACGGCACGCCCGTCCAGCCGAAGATCCGTTTCGTAGCCATCCTCGATGACCGGTTTTTGAAATCGTGATGCAATCTCCAGCAAGTCCCGACGATGCTTGACGGTGGTCGTAGTGCCCAGCGGATTGTGAAAACTGGGAATGGTGTAGAGCGCCTTGACCTCGGGCCGAGCGAGTGTCTGCTCGAGCACCGACAGGTCGAGTCCACCATCGCGCATCGGAATCGGTGCGGTTTCGAGCCCCAGCGCGATCGCAGCGGCCAGCACGTTGTTGTAGGTGGGCTCTTCGATCGCAATCACGTCGCCCGGTTGCGCGAAAAGCCGGAACGTCAGCGAGATCCCCTGGCTGGCACCGTGGCACAGCACGATGCCATCGGGCTCGATGTCGATCCCGTCGCTCCGAAACCGTTCAGCCAGAACGTTGCGCAGCGCCGGATGGCCTTGAGGGCCACCGTAGAGCAACAGCTCAGGCCCCTGCTCCTGCAATACGCGGTTGAGCACGCGGCGGAACTCGTCCGCTGGGAATAGCGACGGATCGGGGACGAGCGAATGCATCGGCACGGCATCCGTCGCGCTGCCGAATCGCGGACGAGCCCGCTCGAAGGCCAGCAGACGCTCAGTCAATGGCGAGAGTGTGGCGACCAATGGAGCGGACCCGGCCGCATCCGCAATTCGCTGGGCGATGAAGGTGCCGCGTCCGACGGACGCTTCGACCACACCCGAGGTGGCGAGTTGTTCGTAGGCCAGGGCGACCGTGTCGCGATTCACTCCGAGCTGGCGCGCCAGATCTCGAATCGCCGGCAGTCGATCGCCCGGGTGGAGCGAGCCGGTCGCCACCTGGGCTCGAATCGAGTCCGCGATCTGTCGGTAGACAGGCCGGCCGTCCCTGTGCCCCTCGCGCTCGAGAGCGATCTCCATCAGCGCAGCTTACTGATGGGTCATTGATGGGTCAATTGACGATTGTCGGGACAATCATGACTATCTCGTGTCGATTTGACCCGTAACAAACCAGACATTGCTGAACCCTGACACCCCCACGTGCAGCTTCGGCCTGGATTGCGCGCGTAGGGGTCGTGTTTCGGGCGATCCGCGACGAACGCGCCTCATTGCGGCTTTCCGAACCCGAAGATTCGTCCGATTCCGATCGCGATGAGACCGACGAACCCTGAAAACAGAGCGCCCATCTTCGCCTGCCCGAGCAGCGTCGGATCGGTGAACGCAGCACCTGCGACGAACAGCGCAACCGTCAGCCCGAGAGCCGCGACGAAACCCGCCATCGCGAGTTCGGCCACGCCCATTCGCTCGGGCAGCGGGAACCCCATTTTCATGGCGATGAGCCCCATCAGTGTCACACCTACGGTCTTCCCGATCACCAGCGAGCCCAGGATCAGCCAGGTCATCGGACCAATCGAGGCCAGCTGAACGCCCGCGTTGTTGAACGCAAAGAAGAACAGCCCCATATCGACGAACAGCTTGAGTTGATGCTCGAATTCGTGAAGGGGCGAATGTTCCATGTGGAGATCCGCAGCCAGCAGATCTCCCATCCGGTCGATCTCGTCGTCTTCTTTGAACAGTCCTGTGTCGCGCCTGGGACCGGGGAGAATCGGCACGATGAACACCAGCGCGAGCGCCGGGTGGAGATGCGCCATTGCCAGCCCGAGCCAGGCGAGCGGGCCACCCACGCAGATGTAGGGCACCCAGCTCCGGACGTTCATCTTCCTCATCGCGAAGCAGATGCCCATACCGACGAGGATCAACACCAGGAACTGCGGCTGAGCGGGCAGCGCGGGGTCTCCGTAGAAGACCGCGATGATCACGAGGCCAACCGCATCGTCGGCGACCGCCAGCAACAGCAGAAAATCGATCGCCGGATGTCCCTTGCCAAACACCGAGCGCGCAACCAGCCAGGCGAGCGCGATGTCGGTCGCTGTCGGGATCCCCCAGCCGCGTCGCAGCGTCACCATGTCGTCGCCAGGAGCGCCGTAAATCATCGAAAGCCCGATGAAGAACACCAGTACGGGGCCGACGACTCCGCCGAACGTGGCCATCAGCGGATTGATCGACTTGCGGACCGGGTTCAGGCTGCCGCCCGGCAAACACGACTCGGTGATCTCCTTGGCCGCGATTCCGAAGAAGAGCACCATGAAGACGTCATTCACGATCCAGTGCTGGGTGACGTGGTGACCCAGCACATGTAGATCGCCGAACGGCGCCCAATGAATTACGTGCTCGTACGATTCGTAGTCGAGATTCGCCCAGAGCATTGCCGCCGCCACACCGAAGAGCAGCGGAATCGAAAATTCCTGGAGATAATTGATGAAGCCGGTCTTGCTTTCTTCGCTCACACTCTCCCTACCTGTCTCTGTCGATGCGTTTTTCGATCGCACGCGTACCGATGGAAGCGCTAGTCGGCAACATCCTCGTTCATCTGTCCCGTCTGGCTCATTTCCGGAGAATCGGGGTCGCGATTGTAGCGGTTCATCGCAGGCGTCACGCCGAATCGAACGATCGCGGCCAACGCATGGGCGGCCCGATCGACGCTCGCGCCGAGTGCGGACTCCTCGAGTTCGGAAAAATCCTGCAACACCCAATCAACTGTGTTGGCATCGGGCTGGCTGGGTCGTCCGACTCCAAACCGCAGGCGCGGGAAGTCGTCGTGCCCCAGACAATCGATCACATTGGCCAATCCACGATGTCCGCCAGAGCTTCCCCGCGGGCGGATTCGCAAACGGCAGAACGGCAAATCGACATCGTCATACACAATGACCAGATCGGTCGAGCGGTCTTCGACGCCGAGTTCCGCAAGCGCGGCAGCAACTGACTCGCCCGATCGATTCATGAAGGTTTGAGGCGCCAGCGCGGCGACTGCGATGTCGCCGTCCCCTGCGCCCGCCTCGACCACACCGCGCCCCGGCCGGCCCGAGAACCGGGAGTCGGACAGGCTGAAGCCGTGCTCTGCCGCAAAGCGCTCTACCACACGAACGCCGATGTTGTGGCGGCTGTGCGCGTAGCGTCGCCCGGGATTGCCCAGGCCAACGACCAGCTTCGGTGAACCCGTCAGTCGGAGCTCGCCTCGTCTGTGGAATCGGCATCCTTCTCGGAGGTCTCGTCCCCCTCGGCCGCCTCTTCCTCGTCTCCCTCTTCGGTGACTTCCTCTTCCACTGCCTCTGGAGCCACGACGGACACGACCGACAGATCCGGGTCGGTCAGCAGTTCGATGCCCTCGGGCAGGACCATGTCGCGGACGTGGATCGAATCACCGACGTCGAGTGCGGTCACATCGACCGAGAATTCCTCCGGAATCGCGTTCGGCAAACACTCGACATCGATCGTTCGCAGCGCGTGATCGACGATACCCCCCAGTGTCACGCCGTGGGCGATGCCCACCAGATGGATCGGTACCGATACCTGGAGCGTCTCGGTCAGGTCGACCGCGAAGAAGTCGGCATGGACCAATTCTCGCGAGACCGGATCGATTTGGAGTTCCTTGACCAGCACCTGGACACCGTCGAACTCGCCGCCACCGGCGACGCTCAAGTCGATCAGCGTATTCAAGCCAGCGGTGCTCGCCTTCAACAGATTGTCGAGGGTTCGAGCCTCGACGCTGACGGACATGGGTGTGCCGCCGGGCTTGTAGCAGGTACCGGGAATTCGGCCCTGTGCACGCAGTCTGCGTGCAGGGCCTTTGCCAGTTTCCTGGCGAGGTGCGGCTTCGAGTGCAAAATCACCCATCAGATTCGATCCTTTCTCTCAAGTGCAAGTGCGCGTGCCGGGCGGGGCCGCATGGCTGCTGCGATCCGTCCGGTCGAGTCGATTGCGGTTTCAGGCTGTCAGACGAACAGAGAACTCACGCTCTCTTCGTTGTTGATGCGCCGGATCGCTTCGCCGATTGGTGCGGCGACGGAAACGACGTGAAACTTCCCGACATCCGCCGCGTCGGGACGCAGCGGAATCGTGTCGGTGACGATGACATGGTCGAGGGGCGACTCGGCGATTCGATTGAGCGCCGGCCCGGACAAGACGGGATGTGTGATGGCCGCATGAACAGCGGTCGCGCCGGCTTCCATCAAGCAGCGCGCCGCCGCACAGAGCGTGCCGGCCGTGTCGACCATGTCGTCGACGATGACGCACTTCTTGCCCTCCACGTCACCGATGATGTTCATGACTTCGGAGACGTTGGCGACCTCGCGACGCTTGTCGATGATGGCAAGAGAAGCACCGAGCTTCTTTGCGTAGGCGCGCGCG
>JAJDAM010000735.1 GCA_029261905.1 Deltaproteobacteria bacterium | reverse complement strand
CGTGCAATCCGCCGCCAGATCGCCGCAGCGAAGGTTGCGATTGTGATGGCCAACGCGGCTTTTCCGAAGAGCGGAAGATTCGCGTCCACGGATGCGACGCCGTCCGTCAGCATTCCGAGATAAAACGGTGCATCGAGTACGTGGTTGGCGTGCGTGAGCGTGATCCATCGCACGGCGCGACCGCTGCCGGGGATGATGGTCCCCGTGTGCAGCCACGAATACAGCATCCAAGGCGCGTAACCGGCGACCGTTCCGGCCGCCAGCGCAAGGTTCTTTGCGAGCCATTGGGGACCGCCCCCCCGAAGGCGCATTGCACGCAGCGCCCGAATCGATTCGAAGGCAAAGAACAATCCTACGAACAACAGATCGATTCGCGCCATCGCGGCGATCCCGCAGAGGACGCCGAGGCCGAACAGACGCGACGGGCTGGAGTCGGCGAACGGCCGCCGCAGCACGAGGTTCCACACGGCGAGCAAAAAGAAGATCGCGATCGCAGTCTCCAGCCCGTTGACCGCCACACGCAAGACCGCAGGATGAATGGCCCACACACCGGCTGCGAAGAGGCCGGCCGTGCGACTTCCGGTACCGCGGCGAACCGCAGTGGCCAGCAGCACCACCGATCCGAGGTCGAACACACAGCTGATGCCAAGCGCGAGTTTCAACCCGAAATCGAGCTGCGCGGGATCGAGTGCGCCGGCAGGCGTCCACCTGAACGGGATCGCGGCCAACCAGACGAACAGCGGCTGAAAACCGTTCGTGAGGTAGTCGACGAACCGCGGTCCCTGGCCCCAGCCGATGTTCTTGGCGATCTCCATTGCGATGTATGCGTCGTCGGGCAGCGAGCGGCCATCGAGCGCAGCGATCGGACGGGCCAGCAGCCAACCGCGAACCACGGCAGCGACTGCGAGAATTGCCGCGAGCGGCCAACGCGCGGGGGGCGTCGATTCCATCACGGGTTCCACAGCGCGCGGAGTTCCGCTTGTCGTTCGAAGCACTCGAGCAGGAATTCGGCCAGTCGGTCGTCACCGCTGGGCTGGAGGTGGATGCCATCGCTCATGAAGTATTCGTCGCTCAGCGTCTGGGCGGGGAGGGCGGCAAAGTCCCGTGCCAGATCGCAAAGCGGCGCGTTCTGTTCGCGGGCGACATCGCGAACGAGTTCGACGTAGCGTTGATGCAGCGGGACCAGTTGCGACAGATCGCGCAACCAGCGCTGTTCGAGATAGCGGGGCTCGCTGCCCACGCGATGCGAGGTCGGTGCGGTGAGCAGTACCGGAACGATCCCGTTGCTGCGCGCGAGCCGGATGATCTGCCGTAGGTTGTCGGCGAAGTCCTCGGGCGCCACACGCTGCTCGACGAGCGTGCGGCCACGAGTGCGCCACGCGTAGTGAGCCTTGGTGAGGAGTTGGCCGAGTCGGAGCCAGCGAATCGGCTCGAGTGGAGACCGCGAAATCTCGTGAATGTCCTTGTCTTCGACCGCGAACCCGATCCAGTGATCGTTCCAGCCGAAATAGACGGTCACGAAACGCGGCCGCAGCGCGATCACGTCACGCTCCATCTGCACGGCACCCTGATAGCTCGACCAGCCGCTGACGCCCAGCTTGTCTCCGCGGATCGTCCGCTCCGGATGGCGAAGGTCTGCCCGGCGCACGAAATCTTCGGCGTAGTGACCCATTTCGGTGGTCGAATCGCCGATGAACAGGACGTCCGGTGCGTGCTCGGCGAGCTCGTCGAGCCGGGCCCTGTACTGCTTCGTCACCCAGAACAGGTCGGGGTCGCGTTCGAAACGTTCGGTGAGGTAGGTGGGGTTCGGCCAGCCGAATTCGACGCGTTCGGGCGCGAAGGAAAACGAAAAACCGATCGCGCGAAGGACGCCCTCCATCGCACCGATCGCGACGACGAGTGCGATCGCCGCCAGTAGGGAGTTTCGCGCGAAGCTCGACAATTGATTCAGGTGAATTGATTCAGGTGAATTGATTTAGGTGAATGGACTCAGGTGAATGGACTCGAGTGCGCCCGCGAGCGCTCCCCCTTGCATTGGGCCAGGTGACGCGGATTGTCGCCCACTCGGTCGCCGCCGCCCAGCTACACGCGAACATCCGGAGCGGCTTCTACCGGACCGATGTTCGTGCCGAGTTCGCGATCGGCCAGATCGAAGGCGCGCACCGCCCAAGGCGCGAAGCGCGTGCCGGGGGCAATCGACGTCGAATCGGGCCAGAACAGGAAGAAGCTTCCCAGCGATCCCGGCCCCAGCGTCAGCTTCCCGTTGCTCGCCTCGTCGTCCCCGGCCAGTCGGATCGAGTCGCCGTCGAGGACGAGACTGCGATTGGAAGTCTCGGCGACCTCGTGGCGCAACGCGAGCGAGCCGCGCCCGAATCGTTGCGCGTCGGACGCCTCGACGATCGCCGCTTCGAGCCATTCGCCGCGGTATTCGAGTGGCTCTCCATGTGCGGCTGCCAGCGCCAGCGGGATGAGCGGCAGATCGGGGAGCGCCATCGCGAGCGGGATGAAGCCGGCGCCGATACGCGGATTCAACTCGGTCGGCAGGAATCCGTCTGCGCTCAGCACGCCATCGACCGTGAATGCGCCGCGATAGTCGACCTGTTCGCGCAGCACTTCGCCGACGCGCCGTGCCAGTGCTCGCATGGACGTGCGGTCGCCGGTCGGCGGATCCCAGAAGGTTGAGATGCCGCCGTATACGAATTCGCCGGTGGTCGGCCGTCGCAACACGATCATCTCGACCGGACGGAATACGGCCACGTGGTCGGGAAACACGATCCCGTGGATGCTGCACGGAACGCCTTCGAGAAACGGCATCACGCGGACGCGGTCGCAGTGTGCGCCGAACCAGGACAGGGTCTCCGAACCTTCGTCATCGCGCCGGATCCAACGTGTGAACTCGGCTCCGCCATGAACACCTTCGCGTGCATCGCCCGCGACGACGACCCCGCGGCCGCGGTCGAGACGGCTTCGGGCCAACGACAGCGCGCGCGCGTCGACAGCGATGGCTTCGCTGGGCGCCTTCTCGATCTTCGCCGTCTCCCAGAAGGACTCGATCGCGATCTTGTCTTCGAGTGACAACCACGAGGCGGGCCGTCTCGCATACCGCGCGCGCCCATCGAGCTCCGGAACGTCATTGAGAATGATCGCGCCGATCGCGCGGGCGCGTTTTTTCGGATCGAAGCGATCGAGTGCGGCCCGCGCGGATGCGGGCAGATCGCATAACGTGGATTCGTAGCGACGGAACTCCTCGCTGATGCTCTGGCAGCGGTTGTCGAACGAATACCACTCGGCGAGTTCCGGGTCTGGTTCTGGGCCCGTACCCATCGCACTCCCGAGCAGGAACATCCGGCGCGCCCCCAGTTCCTTCAGGCTTGTGGCGAGGCCCGCGAGGCCGAGTACGGGCCCCCCGATCAGGATGAAATCGTTGTCGCGGAACACGGGCTCGAGCAAGGCACGGTAGTAGCCAGCGACATCGGGCACGTCACGGACGGTGGATCCGTTTGGGGGTGTCCCGTTCTGCTGACCCATGTTGCATTTCTCCAGTTTCGGATTGTGTGGTCGTTCTCCATTCCGGGTCAAGCTCGGGTCGATGGGTTGCTAGCATCGATTGATGAATTCGATGACGATCCGCGAGCCTGCGCGTGACACCCCGGTCTTGAAGAAGACCGATGTGCTGGTGGTGGGCGGTGGAAGCGCGGGGGTGAGCGCGGCGGTCGCGGCGGCAC
>JAJDAM010000734.1 GCA_029261905.1 Deltaproteobacteria bacterium | reverse complement strand
GTTACCACGAACGTGGTCTGGTCGCTTGGGGCGCTTTCTACGTGCAGCGTTCCGGCGTGGCGCTCGATGATATTGAAACAGGTCGAAAGCCCCAGCCCCGTACCCGCACCGACCTTCTTGGTCGTGAAAAACGGGTCGAAGATTCGTCCGAGGTTCTCCGGTGCGATTCCGACACCCGTGTCGGTCACCGATACGATCACAAAACCATCGCGATCCTCGGTCTTCAGCCAGATGTTTCCCGTTTCTGGCCCGTCGCCCAGCCGTTCTTCGATCGATTGGTAGGCATTCACGAGCAGGTTCATGAACACCTGCTTCAGTTGCATCGGATAACACCATACTTCCGAGAGGTTCTCGGCATACTGACGGTCGAGCACGACCAGGTGTTTCATCATCGGCCAGACGATGTTCGCGGTCGAATCGAGACACAGGTTCACGTCGGATAGCACGCGATTTTCGGTGTCGTGATGCGAGAAATCGCGAAGGTCCGCGACGATGTGCCGAATCCGCTCGGATCCTTCCTGCGACTCGCGGATGGCCTTGGCGAAATCGGGCAGCACGAAATCCAGATCGGCCTCGGCAGATCGAACCGACAAGCTGTCCGCGCGATTGCGAATTTCGGCCAGGTCGCCGCGCTTCACCGTTTCCATCAGTGATTCGACTTCTTCCCACACCTTGCGGATGTCGACCAGGTACTCCGCCATCTGAAACAAGTTGGCATGAATGAAGCCCATCGGGTTGTTGATTTCGTGAGCCACACCTGCGGCCAGCTGACCGATCGACGCCATCTTCTCCGTTTGAAGGAACTGAAGCTGGAGCTGTTTGATTTCAGTCAGGTCGGAGAACACCGCGACCGCTCCGAGTCGCGAACCGGAGGTATCGATGATCGGTGCACAGGAAATCCCGATGGGAACCTCGGTGCCATCGGATCGCGTGAGAACACTCTCGCTGCCCTTGAAACGTTCGCCGGTCGCGAGTGTTCGCGCAACGTGAATCTCGGCACGATCGATCCCTGCAAACCAATCCCACAACGAACGCCCCAACAACCCGGCTTCGCTCTCGCCCAGGATCTGTTCTGCAGGTGGGTTGCAGGTCGTAATGGCTCCGGTGTCGTCGACCACCAGCAGCGCACTGTTGAGATTCTGGATGATGTTCTCGTTGTAGTGCTGAAGATCGCGGATGCGCCGCTCTGCAACGCCGCGTTCGCTGGTGCGACGCCAGCGCTGGATCTGCTCCAGCGCCACCACGGGCATCACGTCGGCGAACTCCGGCCCAATCGTCACACAGTCCGCTGCACCGCGTACGAAGGCGTCCAATGCTGAGGACTCGTTGGCCTTCTCGTTGACCGCGATGACAGGCGGGCCGAGTTCGCGCAGCGCGTCGAAGATCTGCGCCCGCGCTTCGCCAATATTCTCGTGCACCACGACGAGATCGACATCTGTTTCGCGACAGCGCGCCAGGCACGAGGCGGCGTCGTGAGTCAGGTGAATGCTCGCATCAGGGCCCAGCCGCGCCAGCGCGGCAACGGTGTCGGAATCGCCGCCAGCATGCGGCGGACTCGACACGACGACGATCTGAACCTCGGCGTCCGCTTGTATCACGCGGTGAACTCCAGCCGGGGGGGGTGGCGAAGGTAGTTGAGCGATTCTCGTGGCGCGAATCGGAGCTTATCCAATCGTTCCATACCCACAACCGCAAGCCACGAGCGCCGCGAAGAGCCCGCGGGATCGAGCGGTAGTGGGCGGTCGGGCTAGCGCCTGACCGAGCTGGCCCGATCGGTCGCCAGCCTCACCGGCCCCGGCTCGACCAATGCCGACCCTCGTGGCGAGAGTCCATGCTTCGCGAGCTTGCGGTACAACGTGCTGCGGCCGATGCCGAGCAGGCGTGCGGCGCCAACTGCATCGCCATCGCAAGCGGCCAGTGCTCGTTCGATCGCGCGGCGTTCGTAGCTGTCGAGTGAGATCGGAAGATCGACCGGCAGTGCGGCGGCGACCGCACTGCGGCTTCCGCGACGCGCCGTGAAGTCGGAGGCTTTCAATCGTTCGGATGTCGCGAGCGCCATGGCTGATTCGATCGCATTCTCCAGCTCCCGAACGTTGCCCGGCCAATCGGCTTCCATCAGAACCTCGAGCGCCTCGTCATCCATCGCCTCGACACGCGTGTTCTCGTTTCGGTACTTCCGCAGGAAGTGCCTCGCCAACAGCGGGATGTCTTCCCGGCGCTCGCGCAGGCTCGGAATTTCGATTCGGACGACATTGAGCCGGTAGAACAAGTCCATGCGAAAATCGCCGTCGTCGACCATCCCCGCGAGGTCCCGGTGCGTCGCGGAGATCACGCGAATATCGACCGACAGTGCGCGGGTCGCTCCTACCGGGCGAACCTCTTTCTGCTGGAGTGCGCGCAGCATCTTGGCCTGGACGCTCGGCGGAACCTCGCCGATCTCGTCCAAGAACAGCGAGCCACCGTCGGCGATTCGGAACAGCCCAGCGGAGCCGGTCGCGCCGGTGAACGCGCCCTTTTGATGACCGAACAACTCGCTTTCGATGATCGTTTCCGGAAGCGCACCACAATCGACCGGCACGAATTGCGCGGAAGAGCGCGGACTCGACGCGTGAATCGCGCGGGCGACGAGTTCCTTGCCGGTTCCGCTTTCACCCTGCAGCAGCACGTGACTCTCGTTGTGACGGAGGCTGTGAATGGTCCGAGCGAGCGTCCGCATCGCGGGTGAATTGCCAACCAGCTCGGGATTGGAGGCTCGATCGCGGAGCTCTTCTTCCAGCTCGCGGTTGCGCCGGACCAACCGACGGCGTTCGACCGCCTGCCGGACCGTGGTGCGGATGCGGTGGATGTCGTCGAAGGGTTTTTCCAGGTAGTCGAACGCACCGCGGCGGATGCAGCCCACGGCGCTCTCGATCGTGCCATGGCCGGTCATCATGATCACGACCAGCTCCGGACGATCGCGGCTCAGCCGCTCGAGGAGATCGAGACCACTGGTTTGCCCCAATTGCAGATCCAGCAGGACCACATCCAGGTCGGGGTCCGCCAGAGTCGGTTCCGCTGCATCGGCCGATTCGGCCGACACGACGCGGTGGCCCGAGCGCATCAGGATTCGCTGCAGAGAATTCAGCAGCAGCGGCTCGTCGTCTATCAGCAGTACCAGGCTCTGCGGATCAGCAGCCGGTAGATCATCCAGGTCGACAGCCAAATCGGAGGGAGCCATGCCGACCCTATCGGTATCGAATTGAGGACGCTTGAATGGCCAGTCCGGGCTCCCTAGAATCGCTGAGCCCCCCCTCCGGCAACCGGAGGAAATCCCACTGCGCCCACTGCGCCCACCGCGAAAGTCCAATATCCTCGTTGTAGACGACGAGGAACTATATCGTCGCGCGCTCGAGCGTATCCTTCGGCGAGTCGGCCATACGGTCGTCATGGCGCGTGATGCCACAGAAGCGCTTGCGCAGGTTGCCGATCAGCACTTCGATCTGATGCTGGTCGACATCAAGATGCCCGGCATCAACGGCCTCGAACTGGTCCGGCAGGTTCACGAAACCTGTGAAGACCTCCCCTGCATCGTGATTACCGGATATGGGACCCCGGAGCACTCCGTCGAAGCGCTGCGCGCCGGAGCCTACTGGTACCTCGAGAAACCGTTCGATCAGGCCAACCTCGATGTCGTTCGAAGGCTCGTAGAGCAAGCCATCGAGCACGGGCGCCTGAAATCCGAGAACCGGATCCTTCACGGCCAGCTTCAGACCAAATACCGGTTCGAGAACATCATCGGTCATAGCGCGGGGCTGCAGCGTGTTCTCGATGTCGTTGCGAAGGTGGCCGATTCTCACAGCACGGTACTGGTCACGGGCGAGAGCGGAACGGGCAAGGAATTGGTCGCGCGCGCGATTCACTACAACAGCCCGCGTGCCGACCACCTGTTGGTCACCGTCAATTGCGGTGCCATCCCCGAAGCCCTGCTCGAATCCGAACTGTTCGGCCACGTGCGCGGTGCCTTCACCAACGCGATCACCAACCGCGAGGGCCGCTTCGCTCTTGCCGACGAGGGGACCATCTTCCTCGATGAAATCGGCGACATGAGCCCGACGTTGCAGGTCAAGCTGCTACGGGTTCTGCAAGACCGCACATTCGAGCCGGTCGGATCGTCGAAGACGCAGTCAGTCAACGTACGGGTCATCGCGGCCACGAACCAGAACCTCGAGGAAGCCATTCGCGAAAAGCGGTTCCGGGAAGATCTCTTCTATCGACTCAATGTCATCCCGATCGAGATCCCCCCCTTGCGCGAGCGGCTCGATGACATCCCGCTGCTCGCCGAGCATTTCCTGGAATCGGCCAACAAGGCTCACGGCCGGGAGTGCGTCGGCTTCGGAGAGGGTGTAGTCGAATGCATGGCGGGGCACGGCTGGCCGGGCAACGTCCGCGAACTCGAGAATCTGGTCGAACGCCTGGTGACGCTCAGCGGTGGCAAGGAAATCGGCGTCGAGGATCTACCGGACCCCTTCCGAAAGCAGCAGCCGGTCGATCCGGTGTCGATCCAGATTCCACCGGGCGGCTTGAGCCTGAAGGATGTGGTCGACCGTGTCGAAGCGCGGCTCATCGAGCAGGCTTTGAAGCTGACCAGCGGCAACAAGAACCGCGCCGCGCGGCTGATCGGAATGAACCGGACGACGATGCTCGAAAAAATGAAGAAAAAGGGTATCGAGTTCGATCGCCCGATGGACGATCAGTACGGGGAAGACGCAAAGCCGAGCCACCTTCCGACACCATGAGTTCGTGAGTTCGTGAGTTCGAAGCCCAGGCGTTGAGTTCGAGCCCCAGGCACAAAACCTGGTGCGAAAGCGAGTACGAAACCGAAACGGCCGCACCGGCCCGGCGCCCTGCCCGTGCGCGCAGTGACGCAATTTGTGCGACCCACTGACGGATTCGTAACTCCTCGAGCCGAAAAGCGTCGGATCCCCGACGGTCCTGCACGTTCCTGAAGCGCACCGCCATCCACGGCGGCAGCCGCCCAGCGACCTTTCCCGCCAATCACGCGTACGCAGTAAACACCCGAAAGCGCTGAGGATTCAGCGGACTACCCGACGATCGACGCGGAGCCTGCCGCTCGATTGCGCCTCCTCGAAGTCCGCCCGACAGAGATTGGCACACGGCGTGCTTTGTAACGGGAGTCATGTGCACGGCGATGAATGGATCGCGGCACGCCAGCCTCGAAATCACTGACCCAGCCGATCCGCTCAGGACAGGAGAACACTCAGCCAATGGAAGCCCTGCTTCGCGAAGCCAAAGAAATCAGCTCAGAAATCCCGCCCCCGCTCAAAGAGCAGATCGTGCTCGAGCACACGCCGCTGATTCGATACATCGTCAATCGAATCGCCGTTCGCTTGCCCTCGCACATCGATCTCGATGACCTGCACAACACCGGCGTGATCGGGCTGATGGACGCGATCGAAAAGTACGATCCCGAGAAGAATTGCAAGTTCAAGACCTACGCCGAGTTCCGGATCAAAGGCGCGATTCTCGACCAACTCCGATCGTTGGACTGGGTGCCGCGCAGCGTCCGCCAGAAGAGCCGCAAGCTCGAGCGCGCCTACGGTGAAGTCGAACAACGACTGGGCCGAACCGCGAGCGAGGACGAAGTCGCCGATTCGCTCGGGATCCAGATCGACAAGTTCCACGAGCTGCTCAATCAGGTGCGCGGGATTTCGTTGGTCAACCTCGAAGAAATCCGGGGCACCAACCCCGACGGTGACCGAACCGGAACCTTTTCGGACATCGTCGAAGACATCCACTCCGAGAACCCGTTTGCGTCACTCAAGACGTCCGAGAGCAAGCAGGTCATCGCCGATACGATCTCGACACTCCCGGAGAAAGAACGGCTCGTCATTTCGTTGTACTACTACGAAGACCTGAACATGAAGGAGATCGGCGCGATCCTCGGGATCACTGAATCGCGGGTCTGCCAGATCCACACCAAATCCGTTCTACGCTTGCGGGCCAAGCTGAAAGGCCTCGCAGAGCGCTAGTCGCCAGCCGGGGCATGGATCGCCGGTCGGGTCGCTGGATGCGTTGCGCCCGAACACCCATCTGATGGAGGGACGGACTTCAGGCCGGCTCGATCCGATCGAGAAATCGCAGCGGTGGGTGGATCGGGTCGATCGATCAGCCCGCGATTTCGGGGCGGATGATGACGACCGTGATGTTGTCTTCACCGCCACGCTCGTTGGCAGTCCCGACGAGCCGCTTGCAGGCATCTTCGAGACTCGGAGCCGTCAACACGATCTTGCCGATTTCGTGATCCTGCACGCGTCCGGTCAGGCCATCGGAGCACAGCACGAAGGTGTCGCCAGCGGATGTCGATAGCTCGGAAAAATCGGCTTCGACGGTGCTGCGGACGCCGAGCGCGCGGGTCAGCACGTGTCGATGGGGATGCGTTCGCGCGTCTTGTTCGGTGATCTCGCGGCTGCGCACCAGGTCCCCGACCACCGAGTGATCCTGCGTCAGCAGTCGAATGCCGCCACCGCGTATCAGATACGCGCGGCTGTCTCCGACGTGGGCCAGTGCAATACAACCTTCTCCTGTCAGTGCAGCGACGAGTGTCGTTCCCATGCCGCGCAGCTCCGGGCAGGATCGCGCCTGGGCAAAGATCTCGCGGTTGGCGGCGGATACGGACTCCGCCAGCCTCTGCGTCAACGAAACCGGGGCTCCGTCGGTGGCACCCACGGCCGCCACTGCGGAATCGACGGCCAGTTCGCTCGCTACCTGGCCGGCCTTGTGGCCTCCCATGCCGTCGGCAACCAGATACAGCCCCAGTTCCGGCGCCATCGCAAAGCTGTCTTCGTTGGCCTTGCGCCGGCGCCCGACGTCTGACAAGGCTGCGGATTGGAAGTTCATCGGGCCCGGATCCTCGAGGTCTGCGCGTGCGTCGCGCAGATACGGGTCGACCCCTCGCCGTTCACACGGGATACTCTCCCAATCTGTTGGACAGGTACTTCGAACTTCAAGACGGGGCTCCCCCAACAACACACCCG
>JAJDAM010000733.1 GCA_029261905.1 Deltaproteobacteria bacterium | reverse complement strand
CGATCGAAGAACTCCTTCGCTTTGACGGTCCCGTACAGGCGTCCGTTCGGGTAGCGACTGAAGACGTCGAGGTGGGCGGGAAGATGATTCCCGAGGGCGCGATGGTGATCGTCAGCATCGGCGCAGCCAATCACGACCCCGATGTCTTCGACACGCCAGAAGACCTCGACATCGGCCGAACCCCGAACCCACACGTTGCGTTCGGTTTCGGTGCGCATTTCTGCATGGGCGCGAACCTCGCAAGGCTCGAAGCCGAGGTCGCATTGCGGACCTTCTGCTCGCGCTTCGAGCACATCACGCTCGAAGACGAAGCACCGGAGTATCGATCCAATCCGATTCTGCGCGGAATCGCCCGATTGGATCTCACCGTCTCGTAACGCAGGATCGTTGCCGCCCTCGTGGACGATGTCATGAAGCGTATGAGACCGTTCGTCATTGCGACGGACATCGGCTTCATCCTCTACTGGCTCATCTCGTTACCGCTGTTGCTGGGTATGGATGTGGTACCGGCATCGTGGCTCTTCAAGGATTACCACGATCCACTGGTCTACGCGTGGAACTGGTCCTTCTTTCCACTCGACATGGTGCTCTCGGTCTGCGGGCTGCTCGCTGTCCGGCGGCATTCGCGCGGCGATCGGTCCTGGCGACCGTTGGCGGCGTTCTCGCTCGCATTGACCTTCTGTGCGGGTTTCATGGCGATCTCGTTTTGGACGATCCGTCTCGACTTCGATCCGAGCTGGTGGGCAGTGAACCTCTTCTTGATGTTCTGGCCGCTCTTCTTCTTGCCACGCCTGACGTGGGCAACGGCGCCGGAATCGAGGGGGTCGCAGTAGCGAGCCGCGCTTCGCGGACGTGGGTGTCCGTTAGAGAGCTCGCGGTCCGGAGACGAAGCGCCCAGATCACACACCGGTGTTCGCTACCCTGCAGGCATGGCCAGTCGACCCCGTTGCATCGTGAACGCGCGCGAACTCGCTCCATTGCTTCGCCCTCGTAGCGAGATCGTCGACGGTGTCGGGTGGCGGATCCGAAAGTTGAGCGACGCGGCCGGACTGACTCGAATGGCAGTCGCGATGCGCGAGATTGAACCCGGAATGGCGGGCACGCACCTCCACTATCACGACGTCGAGGAGGAATGGGCCTACGTGCTCTCGGGTCGGGGACGCGTGCGAATCGAACCGCTCAGCCTGGCCGTTCGCTCCGGCGATTTCGTTGCGTTTCCAGAAGGGCCGCGTCCGCACCACTTCATTGCAGAGGGGGACGAGCCGCTCGTGCTCCTCGAAGGCGGCGAGCGCCGCCCCACGGAAGACTGCCGAACGTACCCCGAATTGGGAATTCGAGTTCGCAACGGCACGGACGAACCGCTCGATGCGACAACCCTACCCGCATTCGAGGGCGAGGCACGGCAGATCGTCCACCTCGGTCGCGTCGAGGAGCGTGCGCGCCCGCATCCGCTGTCGCCCGAAGCGATCCGTCATCAACGAAGCCTGGATGAGGCTGTCGGCCTGAAGAGGCAGGCTTTTACCTGGGTGCGGTTGGAGCCCGAAATAGAAAGCACCACCTTTCATCACCACGAGAACACGGACGAGTGGATCTTCCTGCTGTCGGGAAGTGCGGAAGCGCGAATAGGTGACGAGCGGCACCTCGTGACCGCGGGCGACTTCATTGCCCACCCGGCAAAGGGGTTACCACATGTCATGCGCGCATTGTCGGACGTCACTTATCTGATGGGCGGAGAGCACATCGCCAACGACGTCGTGATCTATCCCGAACTCGAAATGCAGTTGACCTCCGCCGGATTCGAAAAGATCAACAGCAAGTCCTGATCTGAAACACTTCGAAAGCGTGGGCGGCCAGGGGTGGCCTCCACGGAAGTCAAGCGGACCGCTCCCCGCAATCAGCACTGTAGATCTGCCGAGTCACGACCGTGAGATGTTTCATTCCGATACGAGAAGAGGGAGCCATGGAGTGGAGGCCACCCCTGTCCGCCTACGCGCCATTGACTGGCTGGTGAGTTTCGCTTCGGGGCTGGGCGCCCCACTCCAGACTGCGCGGAAAGGTCTGGGTGTCGATGCGTGCTGCTACTCGGGCAACGCGAATGCCATCAAGTGGTCGCCGACCGGGTTGGGTGCACCCCAATGCCCGCCAGCTGCGACTACGACATACTGCCGTCCGCCCGCGCGCACCTGGTAGGTCATTGGAACGGAGTTGGCGGAGGTGGGTAGATCGGCCTTCCACAATACCTCGCCGGTGGCGAGATCATGCGCGCGAAAATAGTGGTCGAGTGATGCGCCGATGAACACGAGACCGGTCGACGTGACGATCGGCCCGCCCACACCCGGCACACCTTTGATCCACCAGAACGGGAAGGGCGCGAGGTTTCGGGTGGTGCCCAGTGGGATGCTCCATCGGAGCATTCCAGCGGCAAGATCGATGGCGTCGACAGTGGCCCACGGGGGAGCGGTGCAGGGTACCCCGAGCGGCGAGGCTACGATTCCGGTCTCCACACAGTAGGGCGTGCCCGCCTGGCGTTGCAGAGTGTCTGCGCATTCGTCTCGTGGAATGAGTTTGGACGTGGCTGCAAAGCGCCACGTAACGACCAGCATGATCTGTTCGCCGAGGTGGATCGCCGGCGAGCCCCAATTGTTGCCTCCGCCGTTGCTCGGGTAGAGGATCGACCCACCGAGAGACGGAGGCGTGTAGATACCGTCGTTGCGCAGCTCGTTCATCCGTTCGCGACACTTCCCCTTGTCCCAGAAGGTGACACCCCATGCGTCGTCGGCGGTGATCGGCGGGAG
>JAJDAM010000732.1 GCA_029261905.1 Deltaproteobacteria bacterium | reverse complement strand
TGATGGTTCTCGCGGCTGTCGACAATCTGCGAGATGTGGTCGCGTTTCCCAAGACGCAGCGCGGTCAGGACCTGTTGATGGGCGCGCCCACGCGGGTAGCGGAATCTCAGCTCGACGAATTGAGTGTCCGCGTCGCTCTGCCCGAACCTTCGCCAGACAAACCGTCGAAAGATTCGCCGGGCAAATCGGACTAATCGAGGCATCCGGGGGGAGGGACCCGCCGGCCGACATGGAACGCGCTCGTCGCAACGGCGATCGCAATGAATCACGAACCTCTCACGAACGGAGATCCCCCATGCGAAACAAGATTGCATTGATCGGAGGCGGGAACATCGGCGGCGTGCTCGCCGAACAGGCTGCATATCGCGAACTCGGCGACGTCGTCATCTTCGATGTGGTCGAAGGTCTGCCGCAAGGCAAGGCGCTCGACATGGCAGAAGGGGCGCCCGTCATCGGTGCAGACGCGAAGATCACCGGCACCAACAGCTACGAGGGTATCGCCGGCGCGGACATCGTGATCATCACCGCCGGCCTGGCCCGGAAGCCGGGCATGTCGCGCGACGATCTGCTCGCGACTAACTTGAAGATCATGAAGCAGGTCGCCGAGGGCGTGCGCGATCACGCACCCGACGCGTATGTGATCGTGGTCTCCAATCCGCTCGACGCGATGGTCTACACCTTCAAGGAGGTATCCGGCTTCCCGAAGAATCGCGTCGTCGGAATGGCGGGCGTGCTCGATTCGACGCGCTTCCGCAGCTTCGTTGCGTGGGAGCTCGACGTCTCGGTCGAGGACGTGACTGCGCTGGTGCTGGGTGGGCACGGCGACACGATGGTGCCGCTGGTCCGATACTGCACGGTGGCGGGGATCCCGGTAGACAAGCTGCTGAGTGCCGAGAAGATCAACGAAATCGTCGAGCGCACCAAGGGTGCGGGCGGTGAAGTGGTCGGATTGTTGAAGACCGGCTCCGCGTTCGTGTCGCCCGCGGTATCGGCGATCTCGATGGCCGAATCGATCTTGAAGGACAAGAAGCGGGTGTTGGCCTGTGCATGCCTGTGCGAAGGCGAGTACGGAGTCGATGGCCTGTACGTCGGCGTCCCCTGCGTGCTGGGAGCCGGCGGCGTCGAGCGGATCATCGAGGTCGAACTCAATGCCGAGGAGCAGAAGATGTTCGACGCCTCGGTAGACCATGTGAAGGAACTCGTGAAGCAGATTCAACTATGAACGTCCACGAGTATCAGGCGAAAGAGATCCTCCGCGAGTTCGGCGTTCCGGTGCCGGACGGACGGTTGGCGACCACGCCAGCCGAAGCGGAAGAAGCCGCGCGCGAACTCGGGACTTCGGTCGTCGTGGTGAAGGCACAGGTTCACGCGGGGGGTCGTGGGAAGGCGGGCGGCGTCAAGCTGGCGAAATCGCCGAGTGAGGCCAAGCACGCGGCCAGTGAGATCCTCGGGATGACATTGCGGTCCCATCAAACGGGCCCCGAAGGCAAAGTCGTTCGCAAAGTCTACGTAGAAGCGGGATCCGACATCGAGAGGGAGTATTACCTCGCAATCGTGATTGATCGGGCGACCGAGAAGCTGTCGATCATCGCGTCCACAGAGGGCGGGATGGACATCGAAGACGTCGCCGCCAGCACGCCGGAGAAGATCCTTTCACTGAGCGTGGATGGCAACGTCGGACTGCAGGGGTACCAGATCCGCAAAGTCGGTTTCGGATTGGGTCTGGATGCAGATCAGGTCAAGAAGCTGGTTCCGTTCCTGGAGTCGTTGTATCGGCTGTTCATGGAGAAGGATGCGTCCCAGGTCGAGATCAACCCGTTGGTTCTCACCGGGACCGGTGACCTGATCGCGCTCGATGCGAAGATCAACTTCGACGACAACGCGCTGTATCGCCACCCCGACGTGGCTGCGTTGCGCGACCCCGAGGAGGAAGACCCGCGCGAGCGCGAAGCTCACGAGATCGATCTGGCCTACGTGGGACTCGACGGCGATATCGGCTGCATGGTCAACGGGGCAGGATTGGCGATGGCCACGCTCGACGTGATCAACGTCTGCGGGGGGACACCTGCGAATTTCCTCGATGCCGGCGGAGGCGCTGACAAAGAAAAAGTCAAAGCCGCTTTCGAGTTGATTCTCAACGATGCCAACGTGAAGGCGATCCTGGTCAACATCTTCGGCGGCATCGTTCGCTGCGATCTGATCGCCGAAGGCGTCGTGGCAGCGGCCGCTGAACTCGGTTTGAAAGTCCCGTTGGTCGTTCGACTCCAGGGAAACAACGCCGAGAAAGGCCGTGAGATTCTCGCCAATTCCGGATTGGACATTACACCCGCCGAAACCCTGCGCGACGCGGGAGAGTTGGCCGTGGCCGCAGTGCGCGGCGGAGGAAACTAGCCGTGGCGATTCTCTGCGACAAGAACACGAAGCTGTTGATACAGGGCCTCGGCCGAATGGGCCGCCTACACGCGGGGCTTTCGATCGAGTACGGGACACAGGTCGTCGGTGGAGTCGCGCCCGGCAAGGGCGGGACTGAAATCGACGGCATTCCCGTGTACGACACAGTTGCCGAAGCGGTGCGGGACACCGGTGCCAATGCGTCGGTCATCTTCGTGCCGCCTCCGGGGGCCGCGGATGCGATCCTCGAGGCAGCGGATGCCGGCCTCGACCTGACGGCCTGCATCACCGAGGGGATTCCCGCGCTCGACATGCTCAAAGCCAAGAGCGCGTTGGCGGGTTCACCGATGCGGCTGGTCGGCCCGAACTGTCCCGGTGTCGTCACGCCCGGGCAGTGCCGGATCGGCATCATGCCCGCGGAGATCACCCGTCCCGGTCCGGTCGGCGTGGTATCGCGGTCTGGCACATTGACCTACGAGGCCGTCGATCAGCTGTCGCGTCTCGGAATCGGCCAGACGACGTGTCTCGGAATTGGTGGTGACCCGGTGATCGGCACCACGTTCATCGACGCGCTGGCGTTGTTCGAAGCCGACCCCGACACCAAGGCCGTGGTGATGATCGGCGAAATCGGCGGATCCGCGGAAGAAGAAGCGGCGGAATTCATCAAGAGCAACATGAAGACACCGGTCACCGCATTCATCGCGGGCCAGAACGCACCCCCCGGAAAACGGATGGGACACGCGGGAGCCATCATCGCCGGCGGCAAGGGCCGAGCCAGCGACAAGATGGCCGCCCTGAAAGCCGCCGGAGTCGCCGTCTCCATCTCCCCCGCCGAAATCGGCCAGACGCTGGCGGAGCACGTCCCCGCCATGAAAACGGCGACC
>JAJDAM010000731.1 GCA_029261905.1 Deltaproteobacteria bacterium | reverse complement strand
GACGCGTCGAATTCTGATTCTTGGTATCTGCGCCATGTCGTTGCTTTGGGCCAGTTCTGCCCAGGCCTGGTGTTGGTGGAACTGCAATACGGCGAAGACGAAGTATCCGATCGTCCTGGCTCACGGCGCCGCAGGCTTCGATGAGTTGTTCGGCGTGCTCGAGTACTGGTACGGGATTCCGAATGCGCTCCAAGACAAGGGCGCCACCGTATTCGTCACCGAGGTCAGCCAGCTGAACTCGACCGAGGTGCGCGGCGAGCAACTCCTCGCCCAGGTCGAGACGATCGTCGCAATCACCGGGAAGCCCAAGGTCAACCTGATCGGGCATAGTCACGGTGGTCTCGATGTGCGCTACGTCGCTTCGGTCCGCCCCGATCTGGTGGCGTCGGCCACATCCGTGGGTTCACCTCACAAGGGCGCCGAGCTCGCGGACTATCTGGCGGACAACTTCGAAGACGGGTCTTTCAGCCAAGGTGTGCTCAGCTTCTTCGCGGAGTCTCTTGGCACCGTCATCGGTTTCCTCTCGGGGACGAGCAACCCGCAGGACGGTTTGGCAGCTCTCGAGTCGCTCACTTCGGACGGCACCGCTGTGTTCAATGCCGCTCATCCGGCAGGAGTTCCGACGAGTTCGTGCGGATCTGGAGCGAGTTCGGTCAACGGCGTGCGCTACTACTCGTGGAGCGGCACGGGAGTACTCACCAACGTGTTCGATCTCGGTGATCCGGCGCTGGGTCTCACGTCTCTGTTCTACAGCGAGTCGAACGATGGTCTGGTTGGGCGCTGCAGCTCGCATCTCGGCTCGGTGATCCGCGACAACTACTTCCAGAATCATCTGGACGAGGTCAACCAGCTCTTCGGTCTGGTGTCGGTCTTTACTTCGAACCCCAAGACCTTGTTCAAGAACCATGCGAATCGGCTGAAGAACCTCGGCTTGTGAAATTTCGAGCAGCGGCGCTGGTTGTCGGCGCCGCATCGTTGCTCGGTCTGATCGTCTGGATGCGCCCACCGGCTGAGACGCCCGGTGGGCCACCCAACGCAACAGACAACACGACTGTCTTACGCGATGAACGAGCTCGACCCACCACCGAGCTCGCGACGCCGCCGCTACCCGATTCCCTTTCCGGGACGCAGGAAGACGGTGCGCTGATCGTCGGCAGCGACGGGGCATTCATCGCCACGCCCGACGCCATCGACCTGTTCGACTACTACCTCTCCGCCACCGGCGAAGAACCCGATGACCAGATTCATGCGCGAATCATTGGAATCATCGCTGCCCGCCTCGAGGGTGTTGCCGCGGACGACGCGCGCGCGCTGTTCGAGAACTATCTCCGTTATCGCGAGCGGGCTGGCGAGCTGTTGACCGGCCCACTCGTGGGTGAAGACACGGATCGGCGGCTGCAGTACATCCGCGAACTCAGGCGCGAAGTATTCGGCGTCGCGGTGGCCCGTGCGCTTTTTGGCGAGGAAGAGGATCGCTGGTTCGTCGAGCTCGAACGCCGGCGCATCCTGAACGATGAATCCCTCGATTCGATTCAGCGAGAGGAGCGATTGGAAGCGCTCGATGCGGAGCAACCCCCAGAGATCGTCGCGGCACATGACGCCGCGCGAGCCCACCGAATTCTTCGCGATCAAGAAGAGCAGCTGCGTGCGTCGGGTGCCGGGGAACAGGAGATCTCACTGCTGCGCGAAGAACAATTCGGAAAAGAAGCTTCGCAGCGGCTCGGAGAGCTGGACGAAGAGCGCGCGCGCTGGCAGCGAAGAGTCGATTCGTACCGTTCGGATCGTGACCAACGCCTGTCGGAGGTCTCGCGCGAAGAACGAGCAAGCGTCCTGGAGCAGGTACAGCTGGATCACTTCGAGTCGAGTGAGTTACTGCGAGTCAGAGCGTTGGACCGCGCGGAGCAGATGCGGCGTTGATCGGGGGCTAGAGAGAACTGCTCGAGTTCGGCAGTTTGCCGCTCACGAAGTCCTCGAGGGCTTCGGCGAGCTGGTCCGGTGCTTCGATGTGGACGTCGTGCCCCACACCGGCGACCGGCATGAAACGGGCGTCATGGATCCGCGAACTCAGCTTGCGGGCAGCAGCGATCGGGATCGATGCGTCCTCGCTGCCGTGGACCTGAAGGATGGGTTGTCGGATGTCTTCGTACGTGCCGGTCACGAGGCGCAACCCGTCGATCGTGTACTGGCGTCGCAGGAAGGTCAGGAGTGCGGCTCGGGTTCCCCGGATCGTATAAGCGGCCGTCAGACGGCGCTCGTGCTCGGGCGAGAAGACGTCACCGAAGATCGCCGTCCGGGCCATTCGAATCTCCCCGAACCCCGGCATGAGCGGGACGATCTGAGTGGGATCCATTGCGATGCCGTGGCCAATGAAGACCACACGATCCACGCGCTCCGGGTGGTCGGCTGTGAAGATGGCCGCCACACAGCCCCCCGCGGAATGGCCGACGACCGTCACCCGTTCGATATCCAATGCGTCGAGGACATCGACAGCCTGCTCCGCCCACAACGCGATCCCGTAACGCCCGCCGTGGGAACGGTCGCTCAGGCCGTGACCGTAGTAGTCGATTCCGATGACGCGGTGGCGCGGTGCGAGGCGCTCTGCCAGGCCCTCCTGCCAGTCCGCGACGCTCCGCCCCGTACCGTGTAGGAGCAGAAAGACCGGGTCCCCTGCTCCGACATCGAGCACGTGCACGCGTCCGGAACGCGTCTTCACGAAACGCGTGTCGGGATCACTCGGAAATTCGGCTCGGGTCACGGTTTCGTACTGCTGGTGCGCGAAGGAGCCCGCCTGCGACATCAGGAACAATGCGAGCGCCAGGCAAGAGGTCACGAGGAGCAGTGTCTTCACGATGGATCCTCCTGAATCGGATAGGTAAGTAATTACTTACCATTGACGAAACGGACGGTCAAGCGGAGAATAAGCAATTGCTTACCCAGGCCGGAGGAGAATCCGTGGCGAAGGCACAAGCCCTCGAGCCGCGGCGGCGCCCGACCGCCGGGCCCGCCAAGAAGACCGTGGAGCGCATCCTCGCGAGCACCGCCGAACTGCTCGACGAGATCGGCTTCGACGATCTCACGACGAACCTGATCGCGGAACGTGCGGACGTGAACGTGGCGTCGCTGTACAAATACTTCCCGAACAAGTACTCGGTCCTGATGGCGCTCGCCGAACAGATGCGGGAACTGCAGCTCGAACTGCTTGCCGAGAAGTTGCAGCCTCAGGGGGACTGGCGGGGAGAGCTTCAGGCGCTGCTGGATGCCTATGTTCAGTTGTTCATCTCTCGTCCTGGCTTCGCAGAGCTGGCGGCGGTGCTGTCGAGTTCTCCTCCACTGCGAGAGATCGACGAAGCCAGCTTGGCAGCCGAAGCCCGTGTCATCGCAGAGCGCGTGGTCAGCTACGGGATAGAGGGAACGCGGGCGGATCGGGAGGCGATGGCGCGCGTCATGTTGGAGGCGGCGCGGGGGGTCCTCCCACTCGTACGCCGCGCTGGGCCAGCCGGACGCCGGCGGCTGATGCGCGAATTGCGTCGCATGCTCGAGGCCTATCTGGAGAGCTATCTGGAGACCTGATGATTGCATAAAAGTACGATCGTGCTAATAAATACGCATGGTCGATCTCCCCTCACCCACCCACGGTCAACGTCGCCGAGCCGGCATCCTCGAGGCCGCGGCCGACATCAGCACCGCTGAAGGGCTGGACGGGCTGTCAATCGGCCGGCTCGCCTCCCAGGTCGGAATGAGCAAGAGCGGGGTGGCGGCCCACTTCGAATCGAAGGAAGCGCTGCAACTCGCAACGATCGAGGTCGCGGCGGCGGACTACAACGATCGGATCCTCGCCGAACCGCGTTCCGCCGACCCCGGACTCCCGCGCCTGCGTCGGATGCTGGCAGCGTGGATCGACCACATCGATACCATCCCCTACCGCGGCGGCTGCTTCTTCGCTGCGGCCGGAAACGAGTTCGCCGCGCGACCCGGCCGTGTTCGCTCGCGCGTCGCTCAATACACTCGAGTGTGGATCGACGCGCTCGAGGCCGAAGCCCGACTGGCGGTGCGGCTCGGAGAACTGCGCGCAGAAATCGACGTACCGCGACTCGTATTCAAGCTTCACGGGCTCGTCTTGGAAGCGAACTTGCGCCGTCGCCTGCTGGACGCCGATGGAGCCTTCGCCGCGGCTCGCGCATTGGTCGAGGAGTGCCTGAACGAGAGTGCCCTCACGCCACGCAACCCCTGAACGCAAGGAACTTCCATTTCGCGAAATCGAATCGCGAACTTCCGTTCACTGCATCCACTCACTACTTCTACTCACAAGGAGCTCGAAATGACCGTTCTTCCCGATCGACAACGCTGGCTTCGCAACAGCCTGCTCGGTAACGCAGTCTTCTCGACGATCTCCGGTCTCGTGTTCACATTGGCCGCTGCCTCCGTCGCGAACTTCATCGGCCTGGAGATGTCGCTCGCGATTCGGTTCGTCGGAGTCGGCCTGCTGGGATTCGCCGGCTTCGTCGCGTTCGTCGCGACCCGTTCCGAGATCGACCTGCGAGCGGCGATTTCGATCGTGATCGGCGATCTGACCTGGGTCGTCGGTACGGTTCCGCTCGTGATGGCCGACTTGTTGTCAGCCAACGGTGTCATCGCTGCCATCGCGATCGCGGACATCGTGCTGGTGTTCGCCGGCTTGCAGTACTACGGCGTGCGCCGAGTCGGCGGGGGTGGATCGGGCTCGACGGTGAGAGCTTGATCGAGCTGCGGTGAGCCATCACCGGCCTTGACCGCTGAGCGCTCGCCGGGATGTGTGCCCGTTCGGCCGTTGCCGGACCGGCTCACTGTAGGGGGCGCGGCTGCCCCTCGATCTCGAGCTGAAGACGACGGATGCACGCGCTCACGTTTCGCAGCGTGTCGATCATCTCCTCCATGACTTCCGACCGCGCCTCGAGGCGGTTGTGTGTCGTTTCGAGGAGGCTGTGTGTCGTTTCGAGAGCCGCCAGCCGCTCCTCGATGGCGTCCCGTTCGGCCTGCAGCAGAGCGATCTCCTGCTGTGCGGCCCGGTGTCGAGCTTCGCTCTCGTCGTAGCGGGCGCGACTGACGCAGCTCGACGCGAGCAGCGCGATACAAGCGAAAGCCACCACCCAGTGTGTCCTCATACTCTCCCCGCTCCCCTTGCCGAACTCAGAACACCGCCACTGCCGCGCGAACCGTCATCACCGCGAGCGCGATCCACGACAACGCGAAGAGTCCGAATCGGATCGCAACGATATCGACGGTGGCCTGCACGAGCGAGTGCGCGACGCGGAGACACACGAAACTCCACGCACACGCAACGTGCACGGAGTCGACGACGCCGACCACCGCGATCGAGATCGCGACCGCGTAGAACAAGGTCGGCTGCTCGAACAAGTGGTTGTAGTTGTTGGACACGCGATTGGTCTTCGCGGGAAGCAGATCGCGGAGCTTCGTGGTGTCCTGTGCCTGTTGGGGATCGATTCCCAGCCGGTTCATTTCCGGCACCCGCGTGGCGACCATCCAGACCGCCATGACGACGGTCCAGAGCCCCAGGGCGATGACGGGCTGGATGATGGCATTCGCTTCCATGTAGGCTCCGGCCCCGTGCTCCGGACGCGGGAAGATTCCGACGCCGGTCACCGGGGATGATGGGATCGCGGGAGGATCCCACATTCTGACGCACGGTGAAATGACTGCGCTCCGTCGCCCAGCACGGAGTATTTCCGCACCCTGCTAGAATCAGTCGGATCGATTCGAACTGTGGAGGGGTTTACATGGCTGGGCTGGCCTCGTGAGTGTTTCGAAGGCAAACGGCGGCTCCAAATCGGCGTCGGGCGACGCAGCGGAAGGCCTATCGAAGCTGCTGCTCGAAAACGATCTGGAGAAGATCACCAGCAAGCGCGGGCTGTTGACGATGCTGCGCCAAAAGGGTTTCTCCACCAAGAAGGCTCTCCGCACACTCCGCTACGAGGCGGAACTCGAGAAGCTCCAGATCGAGCTCGTACGTCTCCAGCGCAGTGTCCAGCTCGAAGGTCGCCGGGTCGCCATCCTGTTCGAGGGGCGCGATGCTGCCGGCAAGGGTGGTACGATCCGGCGCTTCATCGAACACATGAACCCTCGAACCGCGCGCGTGGTCGCACTTCCCAAGCCCACCGAGGTGGAGCAGGGGCAGTGGTACTTCCAGCGCTACGCGTCCGAGCTTCCCAATCCCGGGGAGATCCGCTTCTTCGATCGGTCCTGGTACAACCGCGCGGTCGTCGAACCCGTGATGGGTTTCTGCGACGACGATCAGTATCGGATGTTCATGCAGCAGGTTCCCGAGTTCGAACACATGCTGTACGAGGATGGGGTCGAGCTGATCAAATTCTGGTTTGCGATCTCCAAGAAAGAACAGGTCGAGCGCTTCGATGCGCGCAAGGCCAATCCGCTGAAGCAGTGGAAGATCAGTCCCGTCGACGAGAAGGCCCAGGAGCTCTGGGACCTGTACACGAAGTACAAGAAGAGGATGTTCAGCCGCAGTCACACGACGTACAGCCCGTGGATCATCGTGAAGGCGAACGACAAGAAGCGCGCGCGCCTGGAGAGCATGCGCTACGTGCTCAACCGTCTCGACTACCAGGGCAAGGAACAGTCCGGGACGAATCTTCAGCCCGACCCGGAAGTCGTGCGCCGCTTCCACCGCTCCAACAAACAGATCGACTAGCCCATGGGGCCCTGGTACACCTCTACGAAGCGCAGCAGCGCGTCCTGCGGCGTGGCCATGTTCGCGTCGCGGCTGGTACGCGCGCACACCACGACGGGACCCTCTGCTTCTTTCGCGCGCTGTAGTGCAGCCGTGATCTCTTCGCGCGTCTCGATGTAGATCCCCTCACAGCCCAGGCCCTGCGCAACGATGTCCCAACGCACGGTGCCCATGTCGGTGCCGAAAGTCCGGCCGTAGAGCATGCGCTCATTCGGTTCCTCCATCGTCCACGACCCTTCCGCAAATACGATGGTCGTGATCTTCAGGTGTTCGCGGGCGGCCGACTGCATCTCCATGAAGTTGAAGCCAGCCG
>JAJDAM010000730.1 GCA_029261905.1 Deltaproteobacteria bacterium | reverse complement strand
CGTGAATTGGCAGCGCGCGAATAGCGCTGCGCTGGCTCGATGCACTGGCTACATGCACTGGCTACAATGGAACCTGCCGCAGTGCCCACAGGGCACTGCGAACGAGGAGACTTCATGCGACTCATCGAAGCAATCATCAAGCCCTTCAAACTCGACGACGTGCGCGAGGCACTCAACGCCAAAGGCATCGAAGGCCTGACGGTGACGGAGGTCAAGGGATTCGGCAGGCAAAAGGGACACACCGAGCTGTATCGCGGCGCGGAGTACGTGGTCGACCTTCTGCCCAAACTGAAACTTGAAATCCTGGTCCGTGACGACGATGTAGAAACCGTCATCGCCGCAATCGCCGAGGCAGCCAACACCGGAAAGATCGGTGATGGCAAGATATTCGTTCGCGAGATCTCGGACGTCGTCCGTATTCGAACCGGTGAGCGCGGCGAAGCGGCAATTTAGACGAGAGTTCGGGTCGCCCCGGCTCCGTTGAGCGACGCCTGGGTTCAAGCCGAAAAACCGACATCGATCATGCGCGGTAGAGCACTGGCTCTACCGCGCATTGCGTTTTTGGCAGGCGCGATGCAACTCATGCGCACTTCGCCGGCATTGCGCGCGCAACACTCCGAATTTCGCGGGCTTTCCCGTTCAGGACCCCCAGCAATCCGCCGATTCACTTAGAGTAAACCGGGAGTCTCGAGATGAGCCGTTGGCTACCTCTCATCATCTCGCTGATCGCGGCATTCTCCGGGATCAGCGCAGCAGAGATCTATCGCTGGACCGATTCGGACGGCCAACTGCATTTCGCCCAATCGCTCAACCAGGTCCCCGCGGATTTCCGCAAGCAAGCCCAGCAGCAGGCACGCCGGCCTCTTGGAAACCTGCAGACCTACGATTCCGGAGCGACCACAGCCGCACCCGGGCTTTCCCGAGTATTCAAGATCCCATTTCGGCGCGAACACAGCCTGATGCGGGTCCACGCGGTGATCAACGGCCACCTCGACGTTCCGTTCTACATCGATACCGGTGCCAGCGGCGTGTCGCTGCCCAGCGGGTACGCCCAGCGACTGGGCATCCAGATCGGGCCCGACACGCGTCGGGTGCAGATACGGACCGCCAATGGAGTGATGGCGGCGCCACTCGTCCGGCTCGATTCCGTGAAGCTCGGTGGGGCCGAAGTCGGCGGGTTGATGGCGACCGTCAATCCAACGATGAGCATCGGACTGCTCGGCGGCACCTTCTTCAACAACTTCAACTACGGGGTCGATCCTTCCTCGAACGTCATCACGCTGACGCGAAATCACGCCGTGCAGGTCGGTCTCGGCGAAGACTACTGGCGGCGGCGATTCAGCGAAATCCGAGAGCCGCTGGACCAACTCAAGCGTTACCTCGAGGACCGCGAGATTACGCGAAAGGGACGGCGGGAAGAACTCCGAGAGCGCCAGACGAGCTTGGAGGAGAAAATGAGAGCGCTCGTGCTCGAAGCCAATCGAGACAATGTTCCCGCGAGCTGGCGTCGATGATCGCTCGCAGTCCGATTGCCAGAGACCGCCGTCTGCTGCTGGCGGTGTTGGGGATGGTACTCGTCGGCATCAACACCGCTGCGACTGCCGAACTCTACCGATGTGTGCGGGCCGATGGCCGCACTGTGTTCACTGACAGCAAGGCGACCTGCCCGGGCGCCCAGGAACACCGCCCGGCCGGCGAGATCCAGAGCTATCGAGCCGCCGCCAGCGCTCGCCAGCCCGCATCGAGTGGCCGTCGCCGGGCGGCCCAGATCCGCTCTTCAGACACCGCCACCGCGGAGGCCAGCTGGCGCAAGAAAATGCACGACGTCAACGAAGAGCTGCAAACGGTCACGAACCGGATTGGGAACCTCCATCCGCTCGTCAAGAACTGCAACAGAGGCGGCACGGTGTTCCGCACCCAGGAGAACGGACTTCGCGCAGGTGTGCCCTGCGATTCGCTGCGCGCCGACGTTTCGAGGCTCGAACAACGGCGAGCCGAACTGCAGCGCTACCTCGATCACGGTCTCCAAGAGGACTGCCGAAAATCCGGATGTCTGCCGGGCTGGCTGCGCTGAGCGGGTTGGCTCGCGTAAATGACTGGGCTCGCGAAAGCGAATTGGCTCGCGAAAGCCGATTGGCGTTAGTCTTGTCCGCGTGACATCGACCGGCCCTGCCCCTACCCCGCCGCAAGAACGCATCGAGATCCTGGACGTGTTGCGGGGATTCGCGCTCTTCGGCGTGCTGATGATGAACATGCAGTACTTCGTCTCGCCGTCGTACGGGACGATCCTGCAATCGGACGCGGCAACCTGGGGTGATTGGACCGGCTTCTGGTTCGTTCGGATGTTTGCCGAGAGCAAGTTCTATCCGCTGTTTTCGTTTCTGTTCGGATACGGCATGGCGATCCAGATCCAGAATGCACAAGCGCGAGGGACCGGCTTCCTTCCGCTCTACATGTGGCGACTCACGATCCTGCTGTTGATCGGCGCGTGTCACAGCATCTACCTGTGGCATGGCGACATCCTGGCCACCTACGCGCTGCTCGGTTTCGTGTTGTTGCTGTTTCGCAATTGCCCCGACACGTTGCTGGTCGCGGCGGGATTGCTGTGTTTGTTTGCCGTCAGCGGTCTTTTGGCACTGGTGCAATCGGGTTGGCTCCCGGCCGATTGGACCGAGGCGCTTCGACAGGCATTCGACGGGATCGACGCCGAAGAACAACGTGCCTACCGACAGGCGTTGCGCGTGATG
>JAJDAM010000729.1 GCA_029261905.1 Deltaproteobacteria bacterium | reverse complement strand
ATGATGTCGGCACCGAGCGTCTCGGCAAAGCGTCGCCGGGCAGCCGAGAAATCGACTGCAATGATCGGTCCGACACCCTTGAGCTTCAGCGCGGCGATCACGGCGAGGCCCACTGGCCCGCAACCGATCACGATGGGCACTTCCTTGCCTTCGATGTTCGCCTTCTCGACGGCGTGATAGCCGACTGCCATCGGCTCGGTCAGTGCGGCGTGTTCGCTCGACAGACCGTTGGGAACTTCCAGCAGCAGCATTTCATTGAGCACCATCTGTTCCGCATAGCCGCCGGGAACCTGGTTCGAATAGCCGACGGCGTTGAATCCGTCGGGTCCGAACGCGATGGGAATCGAACAGACCCGCGAGCCGGCTTTCAGCGTGCCGGAGGTGTTGGGGCCGTGGTCCAGGATTTCTGCACAGAATTCGTGACCCATCACGATGTCACGCGAAGGATCCATCATCGAAGGTGCACCGGTACGCGCATTCATCTCGACCATCCGGTCGGCGAATTTCAGCATGTGCAGATCTGAACCACAAACTCCGCACGCCAATGTCTTGACCAATACCTGCCCGGCTCCGGGCTTCGGCTCGGGGATTTCGTCGACGACCAGTTTCTTGTCGCGCATGATCGCTGCACGCATGCTGTTCTCCTGGAATGGTGGGATTGTCAGCTCAATACTCGGAACTCAGTCTGTGGCCTCGAGGATCGACAGACACCCCGTGGAACTCAGCACTTTTCTCAGTGCGGCGTCGTCTGCCACCAAAGCGTATTTCTTGCGGATCGCCGCGAGGGATCGAGCGTGATACTTCTGCGGCTGTTGAGACCACTTCTTGCCCGCCAATTCGATACTGAAGCTCTCGCCGCCCTCCGCGAGGCAGCGGGCATTGGCATCGGACCACGGCAGGAAGAGCGCGCCGACCTGCTGTTCGAGTAGTGGACGAAGAGTCGGCTCGAGCGTGTCCCAGCTCTCGAAGTCACCCTCGTTCTTCGGGTCCCCCATTCGACCGATGTACTCACACACACGTGGTGCTCTCTCCTGAAGGATCGTCGCGGGCGTCGGGTCGAGCGCGGCGTTGTAGAGCTGCCCCCAGATCCCGAAATCGGCGAAGGCAGGCCGGGCGCCGAACAGATACGGGCGTCCCGCGAGATGCGCCTCCAAGATTGCAATGCTGTCGCAGAATGATTTTTCGATTTGCGGCGCCGTCTGTTCGTTGGAGCCGACGAAGTAGACGCGCTGGGTCATGCGAGCGCGGATCCCCTCCGCCATCTGGTTGAGTTGCTCTTCGCCGATACCCGGCATCATTTCACCCACCAGGCGCCGCGAGCACGCGATCTGGTCCACATCGCGCGCCCAGCGGTAGTGAAACATCCACTTGTTCCCCCACTCGTCACCGAATTCCTCCAGCAGAGCGGAAAGGAATGCGAGAGCCCGGTCCGCGGGGTGGATCGCAGGCTCGGGAAAAACCGCTTCGAGCTTTTCGATGATCGGGGTCGAGTCCTGGATGGCATCGCCATCGGGTGTCAGCACCAGTGGAACGAGCGGCAGCTTCGCGTGTTGATTGAACTCGGCCTGTGTGCTGGCGTCGCGAACCACCCACTCGTGCGGAATGCCCTTGTAGCGGAAGTACGACCGGACTTTGACTGAGAACGGCGAATTTTCGGCGCCAAATATTCGGTAGGGGGTCGACATTGGTGCTCCGTTTTTTCGGTCGCGCGAACGAGACCGTCTCATGTGCGAATCAAGCTGCAATTCAAGGGTGAGTCGAATGCCGATCAGGTCTGCAGAATTGTACGCGCGTTCTTCGCGAATTCTTCCGCACCCTTCTCGTCGTCGGCTCGCGGGCCGCCAGCCGTCGGCACTTCGACGCCCCGCCGTAGCCCGGGCTTGGCCTTCAACGCGTCCTTCCAGCGGTTCAAATGATCGAGACCTTCGACGGATACGCCAGACCAGCGGTGCGTCCGAACCCAGCACCAGTTCGCAATGTCGGCGATCGAATAGTCATCACCCAGCCACTCGCTTTCCGCCAGCCGGGAGTCGAGTACTTCGAATAGCCGTCGCGATTCGTTCTGGTAGCGAGCGATCACCGGCGGAAGTTTCTCGGGGAAGTAGCGGAAGAAGACATTGGCCTGGCCCATCATCGGGCCGATCCCGCTCATCTGGAACATCAGCCACTCCAGCACGCGGGCTCGAGCACGACGCTCGGTCGGCAACAGGCGACCGGACTTCTCGGCCAGGTAGATCATGATGGCTCCGCTCTCGAACACGGCCAGACCGTCTTCATCACGATCGACGATGACCGGAATCCTGCCGTTCGGGTTCATCTTCAGAAATGCCGGCTCCTTCTGTTCGTTCTTCGTCAGGTTGATCGCGTGCGTCTCGTACGGGATCTCGAGTTCTTCGAGTGCGCACGAAGCCTTGTGCCCGTTCGGGGTGGGCGACGTGTAGAGGTCGATCATGGCTTGCTCCTGTCGACGGGGGAGGAGACCCGTGATCCCATAGCATTACATATTGACAGAGTAGATGTCACTACACGGCCGGCGCGGGCGTCTATACTGCGACGCTTGTCCGTCCGTCTTTGATCCAGCGACCCACACCCTCGAGCCCGGGAGCCACATGGCCACTTCTTCTCTTCGTTTCGATATGCGGGCTCCTGCTTTTGGGGAAGCCAGTCGCGGCGAATTGTACGCAGCAGCGCTCGACATGTGCGGGTGGGCGGACGAGAAGGGGTTCAGGTCGATCGCGCTCTCTGAACATCACGGCGTGGAAGACGGGTTCATGTCGTCGCCGCTGACGATGGCGGGGATGGCTGTCGGCCGGACGCAGAAGGCCACGATCACGATCTCGGCGCTGCTTGCGCCGCTCTACGATCCGATTCGACTCGCCGAAGACCTCGCGACCCTCGACATCGGCAGCGGCGGTCGCGTCGCGGTCACGGCGGGGCTGGGGTACCGACCCCAGGAGTACGCGGCCTGCAACAAGGAATTCAAACGACGAGGCAAGCTGCTCGACGAGTGTCTCGAGGTGCTGCTCAAGGCATGGACGGGCGAACCCTTCGAGTACCGCGGTGCGACGTGTGTCGTCACGCCGGTCCCGATCACGAAGCCTCATCCGATGCTTTTCGTGGGTGGATCGACACCTGCGGCAGCGCGGCGCGCGGCGCGATTCGGCCTGCCGTTCGCTCCCCCGCTTCACGCCGAAGACTTGAACGCGCTGTATCTGTCCGAATGCGAGCGGTTGGCTGTCGCGCAACCGTACATCGTCGACCCCGGCGAACCGGTGATGACCTACATCTCCACCGATCCCGATGCGACCTGGCAGGAGATCGGGCCCTACCTGCTACACGATGCGGTGACCTATGCGAGTTGGCAGCGGTCTGACCAACGCTCGTTCCAGCACTCGACGGGCACGACGATCGACGCGATTCGGCAGGAAGGCAAGTACCGCGTGATGACACCCGAAGGGGCACTCGCGTGGGCAGACGAGCAGGGATCCGAGGCGATTTTTCATCACTTCCCTCTCGGAGGCGGGATTCCGCCGCGGCTGGGTTGGGCGAGCATGGAACTCTATGCGGACCAGGTCATGCCCCACCTGGAATGACCCGGTCTTCGCAAGGAACCGAGGCGACGGTTCAGCCCGTGGACTTGCGCGCGGCGGGGGCTTTGCGACGGACCTTCGCCGGAGCCCGCAGCTCGGACATCCGCTCGGTGGCCGCGACAAACTCCGCCGCCAACCGAGGTCCCGCACCGTCATCTTCGTGTTTGAAGAAAACGAAGGCTTCTTCCCAGCCCTGATCGCGAATTCGAAGCGCCCAGTCGGTGAGGGCGGCGCCATCGTAATCCGGACGACGCAACCGGAGATACCCGTAGGGCGCCGTTCGAATCAGCTCGCTCGTGGTCCCTTCGTCCGACTCGTCATCCGCGTCGACTTGAACCAGCGCGAACTCCCTCGCGCGCAGGCGAACGAATACGTTCTCGTCCAACCACGACGGATGGCGGAACTCGAATGCGGCACGCGTCCCCGCTGGGAGCAACTCGAGGAATCGATCGAGCCTGGGGAGATCACATTTCAAGTTGGGAGGTAGCTGAAAGAGCAGGGTTCCGAGGCGGTCGCCGAGGTGTGCGACACCGCGCAGCAGGTAATCGGTGACTTCATCGGCCTCTTTCAGACGCTTGAAGTGGGTGATTCGACGCGATGCCTTGATGGCGAATCGGAATCCGTCCGGAACCTGGGCGGCCCAGGATTCGAGTACTTCCGTCTTGGGCATGCGGTAGAAGGTGTTGTTGAGTTCGACCGAAGACAACCGCTCTGCGTAGTAGCCGAGCATCTTGGTGGCTGCGAGTTTCTCGGGATAGAAGCTGCCCTTCCATTCCTTGTAGCTGTAACCACTGGTTCCGACATGGAAGTCCATACCCGACTCCTTCCTCACATATCGTCGATGCTCTTCGCTCTTCGCCGAACACTTCCTTCGACTTCAGACTTCGTCACAAAGTTCCCGCAGCTGCACCAGCGTTTTCAGTCGCTCGGACAGCGTTCGGCCAACGAGACCGACGTTCAAACTCGTGACGCCGGATTCCTTCAGTTCCGCGATCCGCTCGGCGACGAATGATCGCGGCCCGATCAACGTGCCGGCGTCGATGAACGATTGGGGGATCGCTGCCGCTGCTTCGGCCTTCTTTCCCGACAAGTAGAGATCCTGGATCTCCTTGGCCTCTTTCTCGTAGCCGTAGCTGGCGAACACGTCGTTGTAGAAGTTCTTGCCGCGAGCTCCCATCCCGCCTACGTACAGCGCTGTCATCGGCCGTCCCTGGTCGCGCAGCTTTTCGAGACCCTCGCCGATCCCGACACCTCCGCCTGCAAAAACCTCCAGTGGCGCACGAGCCGGATCCCGCTTCTTTCGGCCGGCTTCGAGGGCCTCTCCCCAGCGCTGCTTGGCTTTGCTGGCCAGATAGAAGATCGGCAACCAACCGTCGGCCAACTCGGCGGTCTGCTCGACACTCTTGGGCGCCAGCGCGGCAACCGCGATGGGGACTTCTTCACGCACGGGATGCGTGATCATCTTCAGTGGTTTGCCGAGGCCCGTGCCCTGGTCGTGCGGCAGCGGGATGGTGTAACGGCGCCCTTCGTGCTCGAGACGCTGGCGTTTCCAGACCTTTCGGCAGATCTCGATGATCTCTCGGGTCCGCCCGACCGGTGCGTCGTAGGCGACGCCGTGGAAACCCTCGATGACCTGCGGTCCCGACGCACCCAATCCCAGCATGGCGCGACCACCCGACAGCGCGTCGACACCGGCCGCGGTCATCGCGAGCAACGTCGGTGTCCGTGTGTAGATCGGCAGGATGCCCGAAGCGATGCGCACGGTCTCGGTTCGGGCCGCGAGGTACCCCATCAGACTCACGGCATCGAAACCGTACGCCTCGGCGACCCAGACGGTATCGAGTCCCTCGTTTTCCAGTGCCACGACTTCGGCCACCGATTCTTCGAAGCCCCTGGCATAACCCATCTGTGTCGAGATTTTCACGTCGTCATCCTATGCGTGCCTGTGTGTAGAAGATTCTGCCATCGAATAGCTTGGCGCGAAAATCAGCTCGCGTCGAGTCGCTCTCGAAGGCCCGAGAGCGGCGCGGGGTTCTTACTCGCTACGAGATCGGCCGCGTGCCGAGATCGACTACGAAACAGGTTCCGCCGCCGTCCCGTTGCTGGCAGCGCGCATCTCCACCGTGGTACTGCGCGATGCGTCGCACCAGCGCGAGCCCCAGTCCGACACCGGTTTCGCCGTTTCCGGGCGGGCGGTAGAAGGGTTCGAAGATCCTCTCGCGCTCTTCCTCGGCGATGCCGGGGCCAGCGTCCGTGACACGGATCTGAATGCGGCCCTCTGGACGCGCAGCCACCGTAGCTTCGATCGTCGCGGGATCGCCGTGCCGCTGCGCGTTCTCGAGCAGATTGCGAAACAGCCGGCGAAGCATGCGAGGGTCGCCATCGATCACGGCGGTGTCACCGCTGGCGCTCGCGTCGATCCGGACCGCTTCTTCGGCCAGCAGTGCCAGCAGGTCGACAGGCTCGGGTCGAACCAGTTCGACGGCAGCATCGAGGCGGCTGGCCAACAGCAGTTCGTCGATCAGTTCGTCGAGCTCCGCAATGTCTCTGGAAACCTGGTCGCGCAACTCTTCACGTCCCTCCGTCGCCAGGAGTTCGGCAGCCACGCGAATTCGCGCCAAGGGAGACCGCAGTTCGTGTGATGCACTGGCAAGGGTATTGCGCTGGGCGGAAACGAGTCGTTCGATTCGATCGGCGGCTCGATTGAAGCTGCGCGCGAGGTCCGCGACTTCGTCGCTTCCTTTGATCTCGACGCGCGCGGTGAGTTCACCTTCGCCGAGTTCGTCGACCTGGAGCTTGAGTGTTTCCAATCGTCGCGTGAGACGACGAACGACTGGCCACGCGCCGATGGCCGCGATCGCACACAGGGCCGCCACGCTGAACAGGAATCCGCCGTGGTGTCGGGCGACCCGCTCGGGCGAGATCAGCAACCAACGCCCGTCGGGGAGCCGGAGTGAAGCTGCGCCTTTCCCCCTGCGACCATGCAGCCAGCGGTTTTCGAGACGCGCGGGATCGATCGATTCGGGTTCTGCACGGACGGCCGCGAGCAGAGTTCCGTTCTCATCGCGCACAGACAGGTGAAGCCCAAGCTGCTCGGATAGCTGCTCGACCGCCCGTTCGAGCTCGTGCTGGTCTGCGCCGAGCGGCAGTTGCGTGGCCAACAGCCTGGCGACACCGTCGAGGGTTTTTTGGTGCGCCTCATCGATCGGGAGCAACAGCGCCAGCACAGGCAGGCTCAGTGCGAACAGAATCACCACGCCGAGGACCGTCAGGTAGACCTGTACGAACAGCTTGTTCATTTGCGACCGGTTTCATCATCCTGCTGTTTGGCCCACACGTAACCTGCATCACGGATCGTAATCACGCGGCGAGGCTTCTTGGGGTCATCCTCGATCGCCGCACGGATGCGGGAAATATGGACGTCGATGCTGCGATCGAATGCGTCCAGTTCCTGGCCGCGCACGCGCCGCATCAACGCATCGCGCGACATGACGCGTCCCGGGTTTTCGGCAAGCGCGCACAGCAGGTCGAATTGGTGACTGGTAAGCGAGCGTTCCAGCCCGTCCACGCTGACGATTCGCGCATCCCGGTCGACTTCGAGCCGACCGAATCGCAACACCGCGTGCGACGCGTTGGGTCTGGGACCCGCGCGGCGACGAATCGCCCGCAGCCGGGCGAGCAGTTCGCGTGGATTGAATGGTTTCGGGAGATAGTCGTCAGCGCCCAACTCGAGACCGACGATGCGGTCCGTTTCTTCGCCGCGCGCCGTCAGCATCAAGATCGGAATCTCGGATTCGGCCCGTACCCGTCGGCACACCTCGAAACCGTCGAGGTCCGGCAGCATGACGTCGAGGATCAGCGCGTCGAAGTCTTCCGTGGCGAGCAGCTCGAGGCCAGACACGCCCGACGGCTTCGCCGAAAATTCGAAACCCGCTGCGCCCAGATATTCGCCGACCATCGCCGATAGGCTCTCGTCATCATCGATCATCAGAATCCGATCGGCCAAACGGGTCTCCACCCAGGTCGAGCTGCTCGAGTCGAGGGCGCGTCGCTGATCGCTACGCGCCCTCGACCTTGCGATTAGGCTGTCCGTCCCATGGTACCCCGCATTTCCCGCTCGGGATGCGATGCGACGGGGCTCGCCAACGAGGCACTGCACGCCGAATCAGCGCCGATGGAATCGCTCGGCGAGTTCCACCAACTCGAGTCGCTGCTCGACGGTCAACACGGCCGCCGCATCGACGAGTGCGTTCGCCAGCTGGACGGATAGTTGGTTCGCGACATCCATTCCGTCGTGGCGAAGACGCTCGATGGCTTCGCGATCGACCGTCGCTTTCGACATCTCCGCGATGAACGCTTCGTGTCGCTTCTCGTGCTCTTCGCGGAGACCGGTCAGCTCTTCGATCGAAGACTTCGCGATCGCGGTGATCTGCTCGACCTGCTCGGGTGTCCCGTCGACCCAGCGAAGAACCCATTCGACTGCGAACTCGGCATGCTCGCCGGGGTCGCCGTGCCTGTCGTGCCCCCAGTGCCCACGCCATCTCGACGCGTCTGCCGCGTCGGGTGTCGTCGGTAGTGCCGATCCAATGAAGAGTAGACCCGACAGGATGATGACTGCCCCGCCGAACATCCACGCAGACTTACGGAAAGTACCGGACCGGGTCTCGTCGCTTCGTAGTTCGCTCATGTGTGCGCCCCCTTGTGTCTCGGAAGTGGTTCCGAGCGTTCAAAGGAAGGCTAGGTGGCGCGCATTTCGGCGAGATTTCGGCCAAGTAAAGAAACGTGAAGGTTGTGTTCCGACGATTGTTGTTGGTATGGGGCTTGCTCTTGTGAGCCTGCATGTCTAT
>JAJDAM010000728.1 GCA_029261905.1 Deltaproteobacteria bacterium | reverse complement strand
TCGACGTCTTGTGGTGAGTACTTTTGCCCGCCGATGACGATCAGGTCCTTCTCGCGCGACACGAAAAACAGCTGCGGGCCGACGCGGTAGCCGAGGTCACCCGTTCGGAACCAGCCATCGACGAGGTCCGGCACTGTGCCCGACGATGCGTCTCGATAGCCGTCGAACAGTGAGCTGCCGCGAATCCAGATCATTCCGATCCTCCGATCCGCCAGCGTGTCGCCGTCGGCATCCCGAACGTCGAATTCGGTGGCCCTCACCTGGGATCCGACTCCGACGCACTCGAGTGGGTTCGGGTCGCCGTCTTGTGCGAGCGCGGCCAGGCTGGATTCGACCACAGCGGCGCGATCGAGGCGCTCGATTTGCAGCTCGGCCTCTGGATCGTCGGCGCTGGCGACCGTGACGTACTCCGCCATGCCATAGGCTGCCGTGAGACTGCTCGCTCGAAACCCGAAGGGCTCGAATCGCTCGCGAAACGCGCGGCAGGTCGTCGCGAGGATCGGCTCGGCCGCGGTGACTGCCAGCCGCCACGAGCGGAGATCCAAGCCTTCGAGTTCGGTATCGGCCACTCGCTTGGCGCAGAGCGAGTACGCGAAGTTGGGCGCGAAGCTCACCGTTCCACGGTATCGATCCATCGCGTGCAGCCATAGGCCCGGTCGTCGGACGAATTCGGGGGTCGGGATCAGCACGGTCGGGTAGCGACACAGCAGTGGCATCCACAACGTACAGATGAGCCCCATGTCGTGATAGAGCGGCAGCCAGCTCACGCCGACATCGCTGCGGTCGAGTCGGAGCCGATCGACCCAGGCGCGCAGATTCTCGAGAATCGCGCGATGGGAGAGCACGATCCCCTTGGGTACATCGGTCGAACCCGAGGAGTACTGGATCGTGGCCACCGAGTTGGGTGTAGCCAGCGCGATGTCGAGATCGCTGGTCGCCGGAAAATCGTTCGGCGTCAACACGGCCGTCCCCGATACCGCGAGCTGTTCGTCACCTTCGAGAGCGTTCGCCAACTCGGGAGCGCAGATGATCGCCGCAGCACGCGCGTTGCGCAGCACCGGGCGCATGTGATCCCGGTAGAGATCGAGGTTCGACAAGCGCTGCGACGGTGGTGCGAGCAGAGCCGGAACCGCTCCCGCGAGCAGGGTTCCGAAATACGCCGAAACCAGATCGAATCCCGTCTGCAGCACGATCGGAACCACGCGACCGGGTTCGACGTCGCGATCCGCGAGCAGCGAGGCCGCGCACTGCGCATCGCGAAAGATCTCACCGAGCGTTGCGCTTCGTGAATTCCCCTCACGATCCAGGATCGTGAGCGCTGGATCGTCGGGGTGGTCGTCTGCGAGGGCCGCGAGGGCACCGGTCAGGGTTTCCGCTGTGTCGAGGAGGGTTCGGGGCACCCGTCAGCTCGGATCGTCCACGATTGGATCGCGGCTGGAAACGATGAAATCCGCCAGATGATCGATGTTGTGGAGCTGCCCGACGAGTTCCGACTCGTCGATCGCGAGTCCCCAGGTCTCTTCGATGTCGACCAGGAGTTGTACGCTGCCGACCGAATCGAGAATCCCTTCTTCGAGTAGCGACGCGGCCGAGTCGATCTGGTCGGCGGCGAGTTGTTGATCGCTCTGTGCCGCGACGAACTCCCGAAGACGGCTGATCACCGCTCCTCGATCGTGCGGACCGTCCGCTGACGGGTACTCTGCAGCTCGGCCCGAAGCGGGTTTTGATTTCTGGTTGCGATTGGGCAGGCTCAATGCAGGTCTCCGCTTCGTTGGATCTTCGCAGACACGTCGGTTCTCGCCAATTCGAATCGTCGGATCAGCGCGGAATCATTCGCGAAATTCAACGCGAAGTGGACCCGGGCGGGGATTCGATCGATTGGCGAACAGTCCGCGGGCTTCGAGCCCATCGAACAGCGCATCGGTGAACGCCGGAATGTCGCCCGCGCCGATGTGAGAGCCGTCCGGCAGTTCGAATGCGGCCAGTCTCGGGTCATCGCTGAAGTGAAAGGTCGTTGCGACGGTTCGGGCTGCGAAAGCATCCCAATAGCGTGCGCGCGGGTAGTGGGTCTCGTCGCGTTTCCACTGATCGCCCGCTGTCGGAAGCCGAACCAGCGCGACACGGCCGCCTCGATTCACGATCTGGTCGATCCACTGTTCGACGGGTGCGCTGGCTGCCAACCACGCGGATTCGGACGACACCGTGCGTGCGTAGTAGAAGCGGCGTACGGGTCGGTAGCCGGCAGGAGCGGGCTTCCAGAGCGCATAGTCGATACTGCCGCTGCGATCCGCACTTCGATGGATCCACCAGGGGCTCGGCAATTCTCCGCTGCCGAATACACCGCGTCCCACCTCGCGCAGGCTCACTCGCGGCGCCATGACGACGAGGCGTTCTTCGAGTCCGGTCCGGAGTCGACGCGCGACGCGCTGCTCGAGCCGCCAGGGTGCGCGGCACGCCTGCACCCAATCTTCCTGGTCGTCCCAGAACCGTGGCTCGAACGCCTGGGCGGTCAACGAGACGACGGCGATCCCCCGGAAGTCGTCGTCGCTCGCCAGATCGCGAAGTACCGCCAACGAGTGCTTCGCGCCGATCGCGAGTTGCACCGGCTCGTAGTCGGGGTACCGGTGACGGATGCGCTCGAGCGACGTTGCCAACAGGATTCTCGATGCGCCGACCAACGCGATGGTCGGCCGGCTGTCGACCCGCTCGCGCTGTTCGCACCAGAGCGCTTCGTCGTCGATCACGGTCGGTCGATGGCCACGCGCGCGCCAGAACTGCTCGAGTCCCGCGAGGGTCGCCACCGCAACCGCGATGGCGAGAGCCATCGACAACCACGGGTTCCCCCTGGCGGAGATCGGATCAGAACTGGAAATAGATGAAGGCACGGTCAGTTCTCGGCATCAACACGATGCAAGTGATCAAAGTGGCCAACAGCAGCGAGAGTACCCAGCCGGGCAGGCGCGCTGCGACGGATCGCAGCGAAGAGTTCTTCAGCGCGATCTGTACCCCGAGCATCGCCGCGCAGATGCCGAGCGCGGCGCTGGCATCGAATCCGCTCACGCCGGCGGGCAGGGCACCGGTCGCGTCGTTCATGCCGAGCATCGAAGTCATCAGCGTCCACGCGCGGTCGAGATCGCTGGCCCGAAACAACGCGACACTGAATGTCCAGAGCGCGAACGTCGCGAATCCGAGAAGTGCGCGCACCGAAGTCCGTTGCCAGACGCGAAGCTGTCCAACGAGCCCCGTCAGCACCCGTTCGGCGACCAACATCGACCCGTTGAACGCGCCCCACGCCACGAAATTCCACGAGGCACCGTGCCAGAGCCCGCATACGGTCATCGTCAGCAGCGTGTTGAACTCTTGCCGAGCGAGGCTCCGCCGAGTTCCGCCGAGCGAGAAGTAGAGATAATCGCGAAGCCAGGTCGTGAGCGTGATGTGCCAGCGGCGCCACATTTCCGCGAATCCCACGGACGCGTAGGGCGAGCGAAAATTTTCCGGCAGCACGAAGCCGAGGCACAGCGCCACGCCGATCGCGCACAACGAGTAGCCGGCGAAGTCGAAGTAGACCTGGCCCGAAAACGCGAGCGAGCCGAGCCAGGCGTTGGTGAACGTTGGCACCGCATCGGAGTCGTAGATGGCCTCGCACACCGGCGCGAGGAAGCCGTCCGCGAGTACGACCTTCTCGAACAGGCCCAATACCAGCAGCGAAAGCCCCCACAGCAGCATCGCAGGGGTTGCACGCTTCGGAAGCTCGCACTGCGGTAGAAACTGGCGCGCTCGGACGATGGGACCCGCGACGAGTTGAGGGAAGAACGTCACGAACAATGCGTAGTCGAGAAACGACGTCGACGGTTCGATTCTGCGACGGTACACGTCGAGCGTGTAGGAGAGCGTTTGGAAGGTGTAGAACGAGATGCCGATCGGCAGCACGATGCCCGGGTCGGCCGGATGGAATTCGATTCCGAAGAGAGAGGCGAAATCGACGAATGCGTCGAGCAGGAAGCCACCGTACTTGAAGAACGCGAGCAACCCGAGGTTGCCGATCAGCGACAGCGAGAGCAATGACTTGCGAGTTCGCGCGGATTCACTGCGTGAGATCGCGCCGGCGAGAAACCAATCCAGCAGCGTGGAGATCCAGATCAGTACGACGAACGGCGGATTCCACGCCATGTAGAACACATAGCTGGCGAGCAGCAGATTCAGCTTGCGGGTGCGCCAGGGGAGGGGGAGGTGGTGGATGCCGAGGATGACCGCGAGAAAGGCGATGAACAGAAGCGAGTTGAACGTCATTGAGCCCGCGGTGTCGTCGTCGGTTGTCTCGACGCGTATCAGTCAGCGTCCGGTGGGCGGTCGTCTCGATGGCGCCGTTCGGATCCGTTCGACACGATAGCCTGCATCATGCGATCCGGAATCCAATGGTTCTCGTGTACGAATTGCGGCGATCTCGCTTCTTCCGAGTTTTCGAATCGCGCGGGTTTGACGCGTCGGCCGGCATTGCGGATCATCCCGCTGCCATGGGGGGCCGGGTGGGGATCGAAGTCCACGAAACCGAAGCGGAACGGCACGCGGGTCGACCGCGTTGACGGCGAGTTCCCAATACCGCACGGCTCCGGAAGCTACCGAGCAGATGCCCAAGGGCATCCCGTTCATCATCGGTAACGAGGCGGCCGAGCGCTTCAGCTACTACGGCATGCGCACGGTGCTGGTCATCTTCATGACGCAGTACCTGCGCGATTCGAGCGGCGAATTGGCAGTCCTGAGTGACGCCGACGCCACCGCCTACTACCACTTGTTCGGCACGGCCGTGTACTTCACGCCGATCGCCGGCGCGCTGCTGGCTGATCTGTTTCTCGGCAAGTATCGAACCATCGTGAGCTTGTCGATCGTGTATTGCCTGGGGCACATCGTGTTGGCGATGGACGACACATTGATGGGTCTCGGGATCGGGCTGGGCTTGATTTCGTTGGGATCGGGTGGCATCAAGCCCTGTGTTTCTGCTCACGTGGGTGACCAGTTCGGTTCCGGTAACGCGGGATTGCTGCCGGTCGTCTACTCGTACTTCTATTTTGCGATCAATCTCGGCGCGTTCATATCGACCCTGCTGACACCATTGCTGCTGGAGCACTTCGGGCCACACGCAGCATTCGGATTGCCGGGCGCGTTGATGATCCTCGCGACGTGGGTCTTCTGGTTGGGTCGACAGCGGTTCATTCACGTTCCGCCGGGAGGACGCGCGTTTCTCAGCGAAGCATTCAGCACCGAGGGCGTGGCGGTCATGCTGCGCCTTGGCGTCGTCTACCTGTTCATCGCGATCTTCTGGGCGCTGTTCGACCAGTCCGGCTCGACGTGGGTGTTGCAGGCCACCAAGATGGACCGCCATTTCATGGGGATCGATTTCTTGCCCTCGCAGATCCAGGCCCTCAATCCGATCATGATCCTGGCTTTCATTCCGCTCTATAACAAGGTTCTCTATCCGGTCGTCGGGCGGGTCGTCGTACTGACACCGCTGCGAAAAATTTCCGCGGGCTTCTTCATCGCCACGGGATCGTTTCTGATCATCGCATTGGTCGAAAGCCGCATCACGGCCGGGCAGACTCCGAACATCGTCTGGCATTTGCTCGCGTACACGATTCTCACCGCGGCCGAAGTGCTCGTTTCGATCACCGCACTCGAATTCTCCTACACCCAGGCGCCTCGCAAGGTCAAGTCGTGGATCATGGCGTTGTTTTTGATGAGTGTGTCGCTCGGCAACCTGTTCACGGCCGCGGTCAACACCGTGATTCAGAATCCGGATGGAACGACCACACTCGAGGGCGCGAATTACTTCCTGTTCTTCGCGGGATTGATGTTTGGCGCTGCCGTACTGTTCATTCCGGTCGCGATGGCGTTCAAGGAGCGGACGTATATTCAGGAAAGCGAGCCGGTTGCATAGCGCTCCCGTGAGATCTTCCGCGCTCGCGGGTCAGCGGCGCTCGAGCTTCGACGCGGATCGCCCGTTCTCGATGGACCACGTACACGCGCGCTCGTAGCCGTCGACCATGGTTTCGGCCGAAAACAGCCCGCGCGCTTCGATGGCGTTCTTCCGCCAGGCCGACAGGTCGCGGTCGAGCATCTCTGCCAGTTTGCGGGTGAGGTCGTCGACATCGCCCGAGCGAAAAGACGCGCCCCAGTCGGCGAGATCGAGCATTTCGGTGTGAGGTCCGATGTCGCTGGCCAGCACCGGGAGTCCAGATGCCATGGATTCCACCAGTACGAACGGAAGGCCTTCTTCGCGGCTGGTCGACACCATGAACGAAGCGTTGTCCATCAGCCAGGCTTTCTCGACGCCCGTCCGCCGGCCCAGGAATTTGACGATATGGCCGACGTCGAGTTCCGCGATCCGATCGCGCACCTCGTCTTCCGTCTTTCCGGATCCCACAATGACGTACTGCATGCCGCGCTCTTCGAACTGCGATCGCAGCTCGTGTACGGCCTCGATCGCCAGCGGAACGCGCTTGACCGGATTCATCCGGCCGAGGTGCAGCACGAACGGTCTTTTGACCGGCAGCGTCGGTGATTGTTCGCGCGACAGATCACGCATGCGGTCGTGTTCATCGAGATCGATGCTGTTGTGGACGAGGTCGATCGGCGGAAGATCGTCGCCGACTACGGTGTGCAGGCGTTCGGTGATCCAGCCACTGATCGAGACGATCTTGTCCGCGCTGGAGTACCCGGCTCGCACCACCTTCGCGACGCGCCGCCGCCGCAACACGGGCGCCTTGGGGTACAGATCTTTGCCCTGCGGATTCATCACCAGTGCGAACGGTACGAAGCGCCGCAACACACTCGCCGCGTAACCGGTTGGGTAGCTGTAGAACGCCAGTACGACTTCGAATCTCTTCTCGCGATGGAGCTTCCACAGCGGCAGAGCCAGCCGCTCGGGCCAGAGGTGTTGCTTCCAGGGTTTTTGGTAGCGACGTACGTCGTAGGGCACCTCGACCGGGGGACCTGGCGCAGCGGCGGCCAGCACGACCACATCGTGGCCGCGTTGATCGAGTCCACGGGCAATCAGGTCGATCGCTTTCTCGGCGCCTCCCACCAGCGGAAAGAAGGTGGGTGTAAAGAGGCAGACCCTCACGGTTGCGACTCAGCCTCATGTGAGGAGCGAGCCAGGGAGGAGCGTGCGAGCGAGACCCACCCGATCTCGTCGAGGTACGGATAGAGGGACTCCGCGAAAGACGCGTGTGCCATCGCGCTCGGGTGCGGGTCGCCGCGATAGATCATCAGATCCGCGTCATCGTCGAAGCGCTCGTGGGTATCCATCAACGACACGACTGGCTCGCCGAGTCCTTCGAGCGCGCGTCGCATGGTTTCGGTATGGGGATTGGGGGTGTAGTGGGCGATCATCCAGGCCAGTTCGACGTCGGCCTCATCGGCGATCTGTCGCATCCTCGCGGCGCAGAGCTTGAACGCGCCGATTGCCTTCTGCTCGACGAGTGCGAGGCGTTCGCGGTCTGCGTCGGTCATGCCCAGGTTTCGCCACAGCCGACGCAAAGGATCCTGGGGCACGCGAAAGATCCACAACCCAGTCGCTCGCTCTCCGTTGCCGAGCAGCTTCGTGACGAAGTTCTTGCCTCGCACTCTGCGCTTCTGAAAGCGTGCCTCCTCGCGGGTGAGTCGCGAGTTCGAATCGCCCGGGCCACAGTTGCCCTGTGGCTCGAGCAAGCTGTCCCAGAAGTCGCTCGGCGTGACGGCGACCAGTGCCGCGTCCAACGGCAGCGAAGTCACGGCTTTCTCGAGGTCGCCCACCTGCTGGTCCGTCGAGCGACCATCGCCCGCGTGGTTGTAGAACTCGACGAAGCCGGCCGTGCCCAGTTCGTGATTGAAACGCTCTTCGAGCAGGTCGTGATACGCGGCGCCCCGAGAGACACCCGCCGCCAGGCTCACCGAGTCGCCCAGCACCAGCACGCGAAACCCGATACGAGCTTCGTCGAACTCGTGATCGTTCATTCCCCTGCTGTTGGTTCGCAGCTCGACACCGCTCAGAAACATCGCGCAGTTGGGTGTCATCAATTCGCCACCCGGACCGGTGGGCTTGCAATCGATCGGGACGAAGCGGGTCGGAGCGGTCTCGAGCGGGTGGGTGAGTCCGCGAATCCCATGGCGTTGGATCCGGAAAACGACCTCTGCCGTGATCGCGACGACAGCGAGCAGGATCAGCGGGGGGAGCAGCATCGCGCTGATTCGGCTGATTGCGCTCGACTTCACGGGCCCCGCCGGACCAGCAGCCTCTCGAGATTGGCGCGGATCACTGGATCGTCGCCGGAAAGTTCGAGCGCAGCGCGGTAGTCCCGCTCGGCATCCTGGGCACCGTCTACGCGGAAATAGCTCCCGTTGCCCCGGTAGACGATGGCACCCAGATCGCCCGGGTCTTCTTCGATGCGCCGATCGAGGTCGGCCAACATGCGATCGTATTTCCAAAGGTCGCGATTGGAGATCGCGTCCGAGTCGAAGCCGATGCCCATCCAGTTGCGGACATCGAGGTAGTCGTCTTGCAGCGTCGCCAGTTGTGCGAGGTGCTCAGCCACGTAGGCGTTCGCGTCGAAGGCGGGCGCTGGCGGCAGCATTCCGGTTTCGTGGATGACACCGAAAATTCCCGCGGCGGCGAGCAGGGCGCCCCGCGGCGTGAAGTGGACGTAGTCGTAGAACTCGTCGAAGCCCACGATCCCGTGGTTGGCCGAAGCGGACAACAGCTCGATCGTGTCCAGCACCGGTACGCCTCTGCGCTTCGCGACGGCGCGGACGCGATCGGCCATGGAGTCGAGGGCGCGGCGGAGGTGGGGGTCCTGGTTCATCGCAGCACGAAAGTCGTCGCGAGCCGCTGCATGATCGCCCAGTGCTTCGGCCGCCACGGCGCGCTGGTACAGCGACGCGTGTCGCTCTGCGTCGGCAGCCGAGGCGACGCGGGAATCGAGCACGCTGAGCGCCTCCCGGTAGCGTGCGGGGCTCGCGTCGCCGGGACCGCCGAGCAATTCGTCGAGCCAGTCGGCCGGAAGGTCCTCGCGTCCGCGCCAGCGCCAGTTCGACGCAACCGTGAGCGGCAGAATCGGAGTTCCGGTTTCTTGCGCTGCCGCGACCATTTCGTCGATGTTGGCTTCGTAGGCATCGACGGCTTCCGCAATTTCTTCCGCCGACATCTCGATCTCTTGGATGATCGCGTGCTGGGTGAGGCGCAGATCCTCCTTCGAGAAATCCTGCTCGGCGAGGCTGGGCTTGGTAGGCGCGCCTCGGATCGCGCGATTGACGATGCGGTAGAGGTGCGTGTCGAGCACGATGTCGCGAACCTTCGAGATCCAGACGCCCTGCGCCTTCTCGAATTTTTCCGCGTGGATCTCGAGGAATTCGTTGTTGCCCGAGTAGACGATGACCAGGTCGGCATCGCCGTTGCGACACGCATCGGCCACCATCAGTTTGACCTGTTTCGACGCCAGAGCGACGATGCCCAGGTTGACGACTTCGACATCGCGGTCGGGGTGAGCGCGCTCGAGCATCTGCTCGAGGTAGCGCGCGAAGGTCACGTTGGGGCTGAAACCGAGACCTGCGGTGGCCGAGCCGCCAAAGGTGAACACACGAAACCCGTTCTGGGGCTTGTCTCGCAGCATGCTCTGGTAGGGGAGTCTCGTGTCCGCGGTCGCGAGCACGTCCACCCCGTCTCGATTGGACGCTGGCTCGAGAATGGGGAAGTAGATCTGCTGGTACTTGAGCCGTGACGTCTTCGATGCGTCGGGAGCACCCAGCCCCGTGACGCGCAGCACGCCCTCGAGCGCACCGACGAGAAAGAGAGCGAACAGTACGGACCCCGCGAGGAGCAGGAAGTTCGCCGCAGGTGTTGCGTTCGGTCGCGAATCGCTCATGTGGCTAGTCGAAGCCGTCGTACACGAATGGAAGGTCGGTGTCGTCGTCGGATACCCAGGCCGCGATCGCGATTCCCCCGAGTAGCAGGCCGAAGACGAGCAGCGTCAACTTGATCGAACGCATCGTGGCCGATCGAACGTCGTAGCCGTCCGATTCCTGTTTTTCGTCTTTGCGCTCACCCATCGCGGCCGCAGTATAGGCAGTGAGGGGGCCCTCTAACCAGAGGGGATTCTCCCCATTTTCTGGATGGACCGGTATAGGAAGGTGATGGACAGGCGTGGGAGCGATGGTCGATCGGCTGTCTTGAATTCCGAGGGCCTCGAAGTACTATCGGGCCGTGCACGCGACCCGCGCAAATCCCCACGGGCACTCGTGAGCGAAGAAAATCCGCTCGAGGGTCGGGAGTCGGTCAAAGAGGGACACCTCGGCGGCTATTTCCATGGCGGCGATGAGGCGACCTGGTCTCCGAAGTTGTGGACGCGGCTGGTCGAGCAGTTCGACGTGCGTTCGGTGCTGGATATCGGCTGTGGCGAAGGGCACTCGACGAAGTTCTTTCAGGGGCTGGGATGCGACGTGCTCGGCCTAGAGGGCAGCGAGGAGGCGCTCGCCAACAGCGCGCTGCCTGACCGGATGGTGCGGCACGATTTCAGTAAGGCCCCATTTGTCCCCGATCGCGAATTCGACCTGGTCTGGACCTGCGAATTCGTCGAGCACGTCGAACACGAGTTCGTGGCGAACATCCTTCGAACTCTGGCGGCGGCGCGCAAGGCGGTCGCCATGACACACGCGTTTCCGGGTCAACACGGCCACCACCACGTCAATTGCCAGCCCAATCGCTATTGGATCGGCCTGATCGAGGGGCAGGGTTTCGATCTGGATTTGGTGCACACGCTGGAGAACCGTCGAGTTTCGTTCGAGGATTATCCGGGGATCAACCACTTTGCTCGCAGTGGCCTGGTCTTCGTGCCGGGAGAACCGGCGTCTGCAGCCGCGATCGCGGATCCCGTGGCCCATGCGAAGCGCGCGCGCGCGGCGCTCGAGTCGGCGCAGATCGGCCTGCGCTTCAAACTCTCCGACGAGTATCGGAAGCGTCAGCGCCAGCGGAAGGCTCGCAAGCGGGCTCGGAAGCGGGCGCGCGCCAATCCGGCGTGAGGAGATCGAGGTAGGCGGGAATCGCGCGGTCGGTGTGAAAGCGCTCTGCGCCCTTTCGCTGGTGTTCTGGATCGGGTGGATCGTCGAGCACGCGCTCGAGCGCCAATGCGAGCGCCGCATCGTCCCCCACTGGCACGAGCGGCCCGTAGAGGCCGTCGCTCAAGACTTCCCGTGGTCCTCCGGGGCAGTCCGTGCTGACGGCTGGGCGGCCTAGCGCGAGCGCTTCGCACAGTACGTTTGCAACACCTTCGTGTCGCGACGTGACTGCGACCGCTGCCGCGCGCGCAATATACGGATAGGGGTTGGAAACGAAGCCGAGCAGCGCCACGTCCGGCACGATGCCGAGTTCCTCCACCAGCCTTTCGAGCTCGGCACGCTTGCTTCCCTCGCCGAGGATCATCAGGTGCGCGGATCGACGTTTTCGAAGCCGAGCGAAAGCACGCACGAGCGTGGCAAAGTCTTTTACCGAGGAGAGACGTCCCAGTGCCAACACCAGCGGTGGTGCGTCCGGCTCCAGGTAGGGGTGGCTGACGGGCTCCTGCGACAGGCTTGCGAGTTCGGGGCGGACGACCGGGTTGTAGATCGTCGTGATGGACTCGCGCGGGAGGTTCGCCAAATCGGCGAGGTCGTCGGCCACAGCATCGGTAACGGACACGATCTCATCGGCGAGCGGATAGCTGGCGCGGACGAGTGCCGGAAACGCCCGAGCAGAGCGGCGTTTGCTGAATGCGACCTTCGCCGACAACG
>JAJDAM010000727.1 GCA_029261905.1 Deltaproteobacteria bacterium | reverse complement strand
GTTCGAATTGAACTACGACAGCAATCCGCGTGGCTATTTCGACGAGACCGGCGGGTTGACCTATCGAATCAACGAGCACGGCTTTCGGGGCCCGGGCTATCCGGTCGAAAAGCCGCCCGGGACCCAGCGAATCGTGTTGTTGGGTGACTCGTTCGCATTCGGCGAAGGGGTCCGCTTCGAACACACCCTCGGTGAGCGGCTCGAGCGGCGCTTGATTCGCGATTCAAAATCGAGTGAGTCGAAAATTCAAGTGCTGAATCTCGCTGTCGGCGGACTCGATACGGTCGCGGAAGTGAGTTACCTGCGTCACCAGGGGTTGCGGTTGCAGCCCGATCTCGTGGTCCTCGTCTACGTGTTGAACGACGCAGGAAACGAGTTGAACGTATGGCAACAATTCCGGAAGCAGTACGAGAAGCGCTGGTTGAGAGGGTCGTACCTGATCAGCTACGTCTACGCGCGGCTCGGTCGTGAGACCATGGGGCGTCGCTACATCGAGGGGTTGGTCAGCGCATCGAAGACCCGGACCGCGAAGTGGGAGCGTAGCCTGCGGGCCTTGATCGAAGTTCGCGACCTGACACGAACGGTCGGCGCTCGGTTCGCGGTCGTGATCTTTCCGTTCATGTACCAGCTCGATTCGAGATATCCGTTTCACGACCTGCATCGGCTGGTGGCGACGAATTGCCGAGGCAACGGGATCCCCGTACAGGATCTGTTCTCGGCTTTCGAGGGCCGCGAATACACCGATCTGTGGGTTCATCCCAGCGACCAGCACCCGAACGAAATCGGCCACGAGATTGCCGCCGAAGCGATCGGAGACTTCATCCAGCAGCAAGGGCTGCTCGACCCGAGCTGAATCTATTCGATGTAACCGAGCGCCCGGAGCCTGCGTTCTTTCTCGTCAGCGGAGATGTCGTCTGCAGCAGGATCGTTCGAGGTTGTCTCGTTCGACGGTTCGAATGGTGGTCCGCCAGGCGACCGATATCGATCCGCCAACTTCTTGCGGTAGGCGCGCAGGTCTTGGATCGCTGCTTGGTGGGTTGGTTCGGCCGCATCGAAGCGATCGTGGAGTTTTCCCTTGTCGCGCTTGAAATCGAAGAGGCTCGCTTCGAGTTCGCGGGTCTCGGTGCTCGGCGCAAGCTGAAAGAAGTCGTCGCCTCGACGAAGTCCCACCCACATGTGGTCGGTGGAGATGTCGGGAAAGCGCCCCTGCAGCGTCGGGTAGCGATCGATGCTCTTTTGAAAATGCTCGGGCACCAGAGCCGTGTGGCTGTAGGCAGTCAACTTTGGCGGAGTGGTTTCACCGCGAAGAGCAGGCGCGAGGTTGACTCCCGGCAACGCGCTGAACGGAATTTTCGATAGCGACAGCAGCGTGGGCAAGATGTCGATGGATCGCGTCACGTTCTCGTACGCGCCGGGCTGAATGCCCGCGTCAGGAGCAGAAATCATCGTCGCCACGGTCAAGACGTCCGGGGCGAGCTGCATGCCGTGCGTCCAGCGAAACGGAAGCCCGTCGCGAACTGGGACTTCGCCGTGATCGGTCGTGAAGACGATGACGCTCTCGTCCGTGAGACCAAGTGCCTCGATCGCAGCGAGAACTTCTCCAAACAGTTCGTCGAGGTATTCGACGTCGGCCGCGTATTGGAGGGCGACGATTTCTGAAAGCAGCTCCCGGTCGCCTGGGGTCAGTCCGAGGCGATCAGCGGTGGCCTCGAATTCCCACGAGAAATTTCGGTGCTCTTCTGAATAGAGCTTTCGCAGGCGGGGGAACTCTTTCGACTTACGAACCTCGCAAGCGTTTCGATGGCGTTCGTAGTAGCCGTCGAGATCATGCCCCCGGTAGGGACCGTGCGTGACCGTGAAGTTCGTCATGATGAATGCCCGGGCGCTGTGGTCTTCGGCGAGTGTGTCGAGGATCGCGATGAATTCTGGATCGTCCGCGAGCAGCCTCTTGCCGTGTCGGTTTTCCTCCGGGACGCCACGCGCGTAACCGAGTATCGCACCCGCCATCACGTGCCCAAGCCAGCTGTAAGATTCGTATCCGGCGCGCTGAAAACGTCCGCCGATGACTGCGAGATCGGGTGGGAGTCTGCGCGGATGCGCGTAGATCTGATGATCCGGCGCCTGCAGGCCGGTGAATATTGACGCGAAGCTCGTCCCGGATTGGCCTGACTCGGTTTGGTGGCGGCGAAGGACAGCCGAGTGCTCGGCGAAGCGGTCGAGATTCGGCGTGTGCACGGGCGGGATGCTGGCGTCCGCGGGACGGTACGGGCCCAGAAAATCGCGGTTCAGCGAACAGGTGGCGTAGAGCAGGACCAATCGCGGACCGACGGGTTGCTCTGCAGCCGCGCAGGCCACAATCATGCTGACGATCAGGCTCGTACCCAGCGAGAAAATGGCAGCACGTCGGCGCAGCATCGGCCGAGTATCCGGCACCAGCTCGCGCATGTCGATATCGCAACTCTCCAGAGGAGCGAAACGAGATGGCCAGCGGTCTGCTGTAAGATCCGGCTTGCGCAGGTTGAGTTGTTCGAGAGCTCTCTGAGGCAGCGCGCGGCCATGAACCAGAAGGCAAACCGTCACGAATGCGATCGCCCGGCGGCAGCGTGAGATCTGAGCGAATGCAATCGAATGCGACGCGACCCGAGGTACTGCGAACTCGTCGCGGGCTCGGTGTGTATGTCCTGCTCGCCGCTTCGGTCGTGGTGCTGTTCGGGTGCGCGTTTCGGAGCCTGATTCTCGACCCCGACAGCATTCGGCTGGCGGGCTCGGCGGACATGAACTGGTTCTTCGGCCCGATGCAGTTCTTCTTCGACTCTCGGCTCGATCTCGGCGATTTCCCGCTGTGGAACTCCATGACCTACGCCGGGATGCCGTTTGCAGCGCATCCGCTCGTGATGGCCTTCTATCCACCGAACCTGGTTCGAAGTCTGATGGTCACCGCAAATGCACCCGTGGACACTTTGTTTTCGCTGTCCATGCTGTCGCTGTTTCATCTGGTGCTGCTGGCTCTGGGGATGTTCGGACTCGCGAAGGAGGAGGGTCTCTCGCCATCCACCGCGGCCGTCGTGGCGCTCTCGACGACATTCTCGCACCCCGTTCTGTTCGGAGTCGTCTGGAACATCGCGTTTCTGTACACCGTGTCGTGGGTCCCCGTGATCTTGATATGCCTGGCAAAGGCTGCGAGCGCGGAGGAGCTGCGCCGGCGAATCGGTTGGCTGATCATCGGCGGCCTGCTCTACGGGTTGCAGATTCTGGCGGGAGTTCATCAGGTTCCCGTCTACGCGACGCTCGCCT
>JAJDAM010000726.1 GCA_029261905.1 Deltaproteobacteria bacterium | reverse complement strand
CCGGCTGGTCACCCACGCGACCCAGATGGAAGTCGAGGCCGGCGACGCCCGTCATCCGTTCTTCGTTCGATACGAAACGCCTTTCAATCAATGGGGCGGTCCGAACCCCGACAACGTCTACCTGCGTGCGAATGTCGATCCGGCCTGCAGCTATCGTGTCTGGGCCGATGTGAAGGGTGTTCGACAGGCAATCTTCTCGCTCAATCAAGGCGACATGCAGCTGGGTGAGTTCGGAGTCTACTCCGAGCGTTCTCTCGACCGATTCGAGACCGCGCCAGACGGCGAACTCGAAATTCATGTTTCGCCCGAGCCGCATTCTGGCAACTGGATGCAGATGCATCCGGACGCGCGGCTCTTGACGATCCGTGTCTTCCAAAGCAATTGGGAAAGCGACGCGGCACCGGTGTTTCACATCGAACGTGTGGGCGCCGAGGGCGAGCCACGACCCCATGTCGATGCCGCTTTCATGAATCGCGCTCTCGATCGGTCGGCCAGTTGGGTGGAGCGCACGGCGACGTTCTGGAACGCCTACACGTCAGAGGGTTGGAAGCGCGCGACGCCCAATGTTGCGAGTCCCGCCGGCGCCGCCAAGGGGGGAGCTGACAACATTCTCTATGGCAGTTGCTTCTGGGAACTCGAGAAGGACGAGGCGTTACTGATCGAGTGCGACCGACCCGATGCGGAATACTGGGGTTTTACGATCCACACGCTGGGGTGGCTCGAGTCTGGAGATTTCGCAGAACGACAAACCAGCCTCAACGGCGACCAGATTCACCTGGACGCGGACGGACGCGTTCGGATCGTGTTGGCGCAACAGGATCCGGGCGTTCCAAACTGGATCGACACCGAGTCCCGTCGGCGTGGTCTGCTCGTGTATCGATGGGTTTGGGCCCGGAACAATCCGCTGCCGAGCTCCGAAGTCATCGCGCTTTCGGAAGTGCGATCTCGTCTGCCGGACGGCCATCCGACGGTGGACGCTTTGGCGCGCCGCAAGGCACTCGCTCGGCGACGGGAAATGGCCTGGAATCGAGCGCAGTGAGCTGGACGCCTCCTCCCCGGCCGCGTTGGCTAGAGCGTTGGATCGCCCACGGCGAAGCCGTCGGTGGTGCAGGAAATCTCGTTTCGCTCGATCGCGATGAGTTGCTGGGTGTTGCTTCGCAGTCGACTTCCCTAGAAGATTTCGGTGGGGATGCATGGCGACGACACTTCGAGGTCTTCGTCGATGCTGCGGATTCCGAGGCGCAGCTCCACCTGCCCGGGCGCACGCTGGTTCGTACCGAGATTCTGCAGACCCTGCGCAATCGACTGCAGCTCGCGGATCTCTGGAAGCGCGAGCCCACGTTGCTCGAAGCCGAGATCGAAGCGCCTGTCTTCATCGTAGGCAGTCCTCGATCAGGAACGTCGCTTCTCCACGAACTGATGGCTTGCGATCCCGCGAGCCGCACGCCGGCGATGTGGGAGATGCAACATCCACTCGCTTCTTTTGAAGGCAGTGACCGTTCTGAGCTATCGGATCGCGTCACGCAATTCTGGCACGACCTACAACCCGAGTACGAGACCATGCACGCGAACTCCGGCCATCTTCCGAACGAATGCATCTTCATCACGATGCACGAGTTCCTTTCGGATCACTGGGGGGGCGTTCACTGCGTGCCGAGCTACGACGCACATCTGCGGAGCAGCGACCAGCGTCCCGCGTATCGGTACCACAAGCGATTCCTACAGACCCTCCAGGCGCATAGCGCGAGCAGCCGATGGCTGTTGAAGGCTCCCAGTCATTTGTTTCACATGGAGACCCTGTTCGACGTCTATCCCGACGCGCGCATCATTCGCACACACCGGGACCCGCTCGCCACACTTCCATCGGCGATCAGCTTGATGGGCACGCTCAAATGGATGCGGACGAACGAGGTCGACATGTCGCAGGCACCGGCGTTACTGGCATTCGGCTACGCGTACATCTATCAACAGGAAATCGATCAGAGAGCGGATGGCCGATTGCCCGACGAGCGCTTCATCGATGTTCGATTCGATGATCTCGTCCGGAACCCGATCGAGACGATCGAGCAGGTCTACGGAAGGCTCGGCTGGCGATTCGACGAAGATACGAGCAATCGAATCGCCGGCTACGCGGCGGCAAAGCCGAAGGATGCGCGAGGAATGCACCGATATTCTCTCGAAGAAACGGGGTTCGACGTTGGCGAGGAGAAGAAGCGGTTTTCCTTCTACACCGATCGATACGGTCTGCCAACCACGACCTAACAGGCTAAACGGGTTTCTTGAAAACGAAGAGAAACCGGTCGGTCATTCCACGAATCGAATCGTCGAACACGCTTTCATTCCGGTTGTCCCGGCCGTTTCTGAGCAGGTCCGATTTTCGGACCAACTCGAAACCGGCCGCGAGTACTTCCTCTTCTACGAGATCTTCTTCGATTCGATGCAGTGTTTTGACATCGCGAGGCCCGGAATCGCGCAGGGCGCTGTGGTCGATGACGAGATAGATGCCACCCGGCTTCAGTGACGAGAATATCGCCCGGTTCATGGCGGCTCGGTTCGCGCCCATCCAAACCGTGTCGTGGTAGAACTGCACGAGGAACGCGGCGTCGATTGACGACGCGGGGAAGTCGAGCTGATCGAGTTCTTTTGTGACGGGATACACGTTCGAGAGGCCCGCCGCGCGAAGTCGTTCCCGAAGCTTGGAACCGAAGTTCTGGTTCGAGATCGCGTTGTTCTGGGAATAGACGCGACCTTCGGGGCCCACCGTCCTCGCCAGCACTTCGGTATACCAGCCGCCCCCTGCCATCAGATCGACGACCTGCATACCGGGAACGATGCGGGCGAGCGCTAGAACCTCTGCGGGTTTGCGAAATGCGTCGCGCGAGCGATCGTCTGCAGAGCGCTGTGCGATCGCGGTAGCGATCGGATTCGCGTCGTCCCAGCTCTCGCCGACGCTCGAAGGATCCTCGCAAGCGGAACCGATCGCGATCGCGAACAACACCACCAGCGCGCGTGCCCACGGGCGGCCGCGCAGATTCACGCGCTGTGAAGCATCCGTCGATCGCGCATCCGATCCAGACACGTTGCCTCGGGACACGATCCGTTGAGACACAGAGCACTCTCCTTCTTCTTCAGATGTTCCAACGAGCATTGCCGCTGAGGTCAGTCCCGATACGGTACAGGACGCAGTGGGTGCGGAACTCTATCAGACATCGATGGGGCGGCGTCTGTTCTGGCCGCCAGCTTGACTCGTGCTTTTGATCCGGGATACAACGGGCCACACCGATACGGAGCAATCGAATCCATGAGTGAGCGTCTTCGACCCCTGGAGCCAACCGAATGGAGCGACGAAGTTCAGCGCTTGCTCGGGGGCACACTCGAGGGAGTCGGGGGATTGGAAGGCCCTTCGGAGCCCGAGCCCCGACGCCCACTCAACATCCTGCGGACCATCGCCCACCACCCACATTTGCTGGGACCCTTTCTGGGATTCGCCGCGACGCTGGCAGTCCGGGGCGTGCTTTCTCGAAGAGACTCCGAACTGTTGGCACTGCGAACCGCGTGGAACTGCCAGTCGAGTTTCGAGTGGGGGCATCATGTGTTGTACGGCAAAGCCGCTGGTCTCTCGGAAGCCGAGATCGACGATATTTCAAAAACCCCTTCCGGACAAAGCTGGTCGAAGCACGATCATTGCTTGCTTCGCGCTGCCGACGAACTTCATCGGGACCAACGGATCTCGGACGAGACATGGGAGGAGCTTCGAGCGAGATTCGATGAAGCCCAACTCGTCGAAATTCCGTTCATCGTCGGCAACTACACGATGCTCTCGATGTTGGCGAACTCGACGGACGTGCCGCTCGAAGAAGGCCTGCCGCCGCTGCCGATTCGGTAATCACAGCTTCGGAGATCCGGGTGACCATGATCGCCGACGAAGGACGGTCAGCATGGCCATCGCGGTCATCGCGAGTGCGGTGCCTCCCGGTTCTGGCACCAGTGTGTACGGACCGAGTCCGATGCCGATTCGACTATCGGTTCCTGGCCCCGTATCGGGGATACCGTCCGCATTGCGGTCTTCGCCACCGGTGACCGCAAAGTTGAGCACACCACTGGCCGGAACCACGCCCACGATGTTGAGCGGGAAGGCGTTGAAAACTGTCTCGATCGGGACACCGGAATCATCGAGCAGCAATAGAGTCTTGAGCAGGCCCGCGTTGTCCGGGACCTCGACGTCCAGCGAGAAGGGCTCGTTCGGCTCGAGGCCCTGATAGGAGTAGAAGTCGAGGTCGAGTTCGCCGAGCTTGACCAACAGATCGAACTCGCCCTGCTCGGTGTGCGCTCCAGTGAACGTCGTGTCCGGGGAGCCGGTCACAGAGAGCTTGATCGTGCCGTCGCTGTTGACGGCGCCCAGGAGTGCAGATGCGGTCCCCGTGCCGACCGGGCTGGAGTCGTCATCGAACGCGACCAGGTCGTTCATCGCGTCGAGACTCCCGAGCAGCGTGTCGGGGCCCATCTCGTTCAGCAGTGGGTCGTTGTCGATCCACGCGATGAACGGATCGCCGGGGTTCTCACCTGGCAGGATGAAGGGAACGACCGTCTGCGGAAACAGCTGCAGTGGGACATTCGCATCCGGAACGGCGAGGACGTCGGTAATCGAGGCCGATAGCACACGGTCCCTCGGACCGAGAATCTGACGGGTCGCGAACGAATCGTTGGGCTCGATCTCGGTTTCGGTCCCCGTTCCAGCGCTGGCCGTCCAAGCCGCAAGCAGGGCGAGCCCCACGAAACACGCTCCCCAGCAAACGACGGGTTGATCGGATCTCACTGCGATGGGTCGCACGGCATTTCCCCTCTCGCCCTCATCGGGCATCGACGCTGATCGAAAGTCAGCCTATCAGCTCGCCTACTGACACCGCATCCTGAAACGCTGTTTCAAAATGAGTTCAGTTTCAACACTCTCGACGAGGTCTTGCACATGAGATACCCATCAATGATCCGCAGGAGGATGGGGCCCGCGTCCGAGAGAAATTCGTGTCAATTGCGTCGAAATCAGTGCTTGGTGATCGATCTTGTGACGCCAGTCACATCGCAGTAGTCCGCTCCTTCGATAAGTCACAACAGGCAGCGGCGAAGCACTCAGATGGATGGCGACCCCCTGTCCCATTTCGGGAGCAACAAATGGCCAGCAGGTATTTTGCGATCTTCATGACACTCGGATTGGTCGGCGCCCATGCGGGCCTCGCGCGATCCGAAGTGCAGCAGATCGAGGCTGGAGGCGAGGCGACGTTCAGCTGGTCGGCATCGACCGGTCCGGTCGATCGCTACGAAGTGCAGGTGGCAACCGAGCCCCAGGCCCCATTCGACTGGAAGACCTTTCGCCACACCGCCCCCGACGAACTGTCGGTCACCCTCACCGGCGATAGCGTTGGGAGCCAGCTTCCCGACATAGCCCACTGGGCGTTCGACGAGAACGGCGGTACGACGGCGTCGGATTCGTCTGGAAACGGTCTCACGGGGAACGCGATCAGCGCGCAGTGGGACACCGATACACCGACCGGATCGGGTTCGTCTCTGCGCTTCAATGGAAGCAATGAAGGCGTGCGGGTCGGATGGCTGCCCACCAGCGGACAATCGCTGACCATCTCGATGTGGTTCAAGGCCGACGATTTCGGCATCGCGGATGCGAGACTGATCTCGAAGGCGACGGGCAGCGCGGAAGACGACCACTACTGGATGCTCAGTACCGTCGAGTCCAATGGCATGAAGCTCCGATTCAGGCTGAAGACCGACGGTGTCACCTCGACTCTGGTCGGGTCGGCAGGTACGATCGTGCCGGGTGTGTGGACACATGTGGCAGCCGTGTACGACGGCGCCAACATGCGACTGTTCCAGGATGGTGTTCAGGTCGGGATCACTTCGAAAAACGGATATCTGACGACCGGCGGTTCCGTTCAGGTTGCAATCGGTAATCAACCCACTGGCGCGGGAGCGAAGGCGTTCGACGGGCTGATCGACGATGTTCGCATCTACAGTACCGCCCTGTCTCAGCCAGAAGTCGCCAGCACGGCCGCAGGTACGGGGTCCGGAGCAGCTTTCGTGACGGTACGCACGATTGCACACAGTGCTTTCGGTGGTGTGAGTCTGCCGTCCGCAGTCTCTCCGACAATCCACTTCGTTTCTCCGAATGCACAGGTCATCAGTTCAGTGGCCAACGACTTCGATGGTGACTCGATCCCGGACGTCATCACGCAGGATACGAGCACCGGTGCAGTCGTGCTGGAATCGAGTGCTAGCGGCCAGGCGGAGCAGGTCGATGCTCCGACCGTGATGTCTGGATACTGGGAAAACGTCGCCCAGGGCGATTTCGAC
>JAJDAM010000725.1 GCA_029261905.1 Deltaproteobacteria bacterium | reverse complement strand
GCGCGATCCCCAGACGCCGCGCCACCCGAGCGACGTTCCCACCACTCTCGGTGAGCTCGGCCTCCAGAATTTCCCGTTCCGCATCACTCCCCGGTTCCGGCATCGGACCGCTCCGATCCGGACGCGAGGCCCCACTGCTTTGCGGCGTCGCCGACAGCACCTGATCCAACGACAGATCCTCGAGCAAATCCGCACCGTGACGGATCACCAGGCGCTCCAGAACGTTCATCAACTCGCGAACATTCCCCGGCCACGAGTGATCTTCCAAGCCCCGCAAGATCGATGCCGGCAACGAGGGCGGTCGCAACTGCAGTTCATCGGCGATCCGCTCCAGACCCGATTCGATCAGACCGGGAATATCCTCGGCCCGCTCTCGAAGCGGTGGCAACTCGATCCGAAAGACATCGATGCGATACAGCAGATCTTCCCGAAATCGCCCCTGTCTCACTTCCGCCCGCAGATCCCGATTGGTTGCGACAACGACGCGTGCCAGCATCCGAAGTGACTTCGTGCCGCCAATCCGGGCAAAACACCGATCCTGCAACACATGCAGCAGCTTCGACTGAAGGGCGAGCGGCAACTCGCCGATTTCGTCGAGAAAGATCGTGCCATTCCCTGCAGCTTCGAATCGACCGACGCGACGATCGACGGCACCGGTGAACGCCCCGCGTTCATGGCCGAACAGTTCGCTTTCGATCAAATTGGCGGGCAACGCGGCACAGTCGACGTGAACGAACGGACGATCCGTTCGGTTCGAGAGTTCATGGATCCGTAGCGCCGTCACGCCTTTCCCGGTTCCCGTCTCACCCGTGATCAGTACCGTCGATCGCAGCGGCGCGACGGCTTCGGTTTCGCGAGCGATTCGCGCCATGGCTGGGTTTTTGACCGCGCCGAAACCGGGGCGATCGACATCACTCGACTCTCCGATTCGGCGCAAGCGATGTTGCGGGGCGGAATTCCGCTCACCTGTTTTTTCTGTTGCCCACGATTCCGTGGCCTGCGCGGTTGGAGATGAGTTTGCGAAATTTTTCATGATTGCCGGCGCCTCTATCCGTGAGATCGGTAGGTCGCTGTCGTTCGCGACTAACACACGTTTACCGAGGATTCGAAGCCGGCGTCAACGTATTAGTGTGTTCAGCCCTGTCCGGTCACGTCCAACGAACCAGAAAGATTGCGATCGACAGAGGATGCCGAGCAAACGAGAAGGGTCGGAGTCCGCCAAGGACCGTACCCCCGAGCGGGCGTTCTCCGGCTAGCGAATGCCCGGAATCCGACCCTTCTGCTCGAGCGTTCGAATCGAGAAGATCCGATTGTCGATCTCCGAGTTGATGGCCAGATCGTGGTATTTCACTTCGGTCGTCGTTCCCCGAGCGACATTCTCGACGATCAGACGTGTCGGTAGCGTGTGTCCGCCCGATGCCTTCATCGAAATTCGAGGCGCCGCGATGGTGCGGTACGGCTTCTCCGCACCTCGCTTGAAATAGTGCGCTTGAAGAATGGCCTGGTCGGACTGCGCGAGCCAGAAGACGACCTCGAAATAGGCCTGGGCGAGATGGGGTCGCGCGCGCAGCAGGTACGTGGGTTCACCGTCGATCTGCCCGGAAGTCAGCGAGACGACTTCGTAGTCCTCGGCGTTTCGGCGCTCGAGGTCCTCGTATGTCACGTCCGTCCCGAAAAACGAGTCTCCACGCTGAGACGTCGAGACCCGCCGCACCGATTGCGACGAGGGCAGATAGATGAACGCGTCGTGGCTGCGGTCTTCGGCCTCGATCTGGAGGATCGTCATCCCACGCAGATGCCCCGGATACGTGAGCCGACCGATCGAGTGCATCCGACCCTCGATGATCTTCGATGCCGATTCGAAGTTGCGGCGCCGTTCTTGCCCCGAACGGTTTCGGATGACGAGTTCGATCGTGGCGGTGCTATCGACCTCGTAGAGGTTCGTGAAAGCCTTCTGAAGCAGCGCGCCCGAATTCGCCGGGCTCGCATCCACTGCATCCGCGGAAGCATGCGCCGAGGTGATCGGAAAGATCACGGATAGAACGGCCAGAACGCCGATGATCGAGCGCGGCGAACGAGGTCGGACTCGGCGACAGATGGGTTCAGACACAGGAAGCTCCAACACGATCCACGTCATCAATCCTTCCTCCAGCTCTCCGGTATCGGCACCTGAATCTCCGCATGAACACCGCCTTCCGAAGACGCTGCCAGTTCGAGTTTCCCACCCAGCGCCTCGATCATGTCGCGAGACAGCGACAAGCCAACCCCCAACCCGCCCTGTGAGCGGCGGGTCGTAAAGCCGGGCTCCATGACTTGCGAGAGCAATCCCGGTGGTATTCCGCAGCCCGAGTCGATCACCGAAACGACCATCCAGCCGCCCGGCCTCATCGATGCCGAGACGCGAACCGGATCTCCGGTACCCGATGCTTGAATTGCATTGTCCACCAGATTGAAGATCACGCGCCCAACGTTCTCGTGACAACGAACGCGACGGAAGGTCGGATCGTGGCTGACTCGAATCCTGTCTGGACCCACGCGGGAGATCAGGCTCCGGAGGGATCGTTCGATGAGTTCGTCGACTCGGGCAATCCCGGGCGGGTCATCCCTTCTTGCCGTCGCGTCTTTCACAAAGGTCTTCATTCGTCCGATGACCGAGTCGGCGATCTCAGCGACCTGGGCGGCCTGGTTGTGCAATTTGTCATCTTCGGTGGTTCGGGCGGCAAGCCGTTTGGCGAGCCCACGCATCCAGCCGAGATCCTTTCCAACGTCGTGCATCAGGTCCAACGAAACGCGAACTGTTGCGGCGTCGCGCTCTACAGCAGCCCGTTCGTCCGCGAGCCTCGAGTTGTGAATCGCGATTGCCGCCTGGGATGCGATGGAGGCAACGAAGTCGAGTTCGAAGCCGGAGAGCACGGGCCTTGCGCCGTCCGGGTCCAGCAGGATCAACCCGAGTTGTTCGTCCCCGTGTGCGACCCGTGCAACGACGCTGACTCCATCCGCCACGAGCCTCGATCGATCCTGCGAGAGGTCTTCGGTTTCGAGATAGGCGACCGGCATGCTCGTGACCAATCTCTCAGCTGCAAGCGTCGCCTCTCGTGACGGCGGGCGCATGTTACCGACCGTCTCGGCCGGTTCCCACGCACCGCCGTGTCGGAGCGAAATCCAGCCGGATCGCACGTGAATTCCCTCCGTCAGAACACTGAGCGCGAGACGACTGATTTCATGCTCGCTTCGCAAATTTGCCATCTCGCTCGAGCAACGATCGCGAAGCAACCTCAACTGCTCGACGCGTGGCGACAATGCGGCTTGGAGAAATCCGCGAAGGGGGCGGCGAATAGCCTCGGCGGCGATCACGCAGCCACATGCCATCAAGAACAGAAGACCGAAGTCGACTTCGCTACCCGTGTATCCCACGACTCGTGCCGCCGTGTAGATCAGCGCGGATACGAAGAATGCGCTCGCGATGAAGTAGACGACTCGAGCACTGCCGGTCCGGACGTGCCAACCCACATCGAACAGATCAAAGCGACTGATCGCGAAGCCGATGGGTACTGGGATCCACAGAGCCGAGGTCCACAGATACGTCGCGGCCATCTCGGCGGGCCCACTTCCCCAGCCAACCAGAACCGAGACAATTGCGGGCAGCAACAGGCTGGAGACGACCACGAATCCCGCTCGTGAACGACCCGCTGGCGAGGGTGACTCACGCACGACGAATGCACAGGACGCAAGCAACACCAGCCACGCGATCCCCCACAACAGCAAGATCAGATACACGAACGTCGGCCAGAGAACCGGTGTTCGGTCGAGTCCAACGAGCGCGACCAACCCCAGCCCGGCGGACATCACGTAGGGGGCGTAGTAGAGCCCCGGGGCTGACCGGACGACGTTGGATTCCGACGGAAAGACCATGCCGATCTGAACGACGGCCGCTGGCGCGACGGCGAGAGCGAGAATGGCCGCAATGTTCAGGAATCCAGAAGGCTGACCGCTCAGTGCAGCAACAGCAATCACGCCGCTCGCCGAGTAGAAAACCGCCAGCGGCAGCGCCGCTCGCGATCTCGAGTGAACCAGTAAGAGCAAGGGAAGAACCATCAAGCTCGCAGCGATGAGCGTCGCCGTTCCAATGCTGGTCGCGCGCAACAGCGGAGTATTTTCGACGAGCGCGAGTTCGGCCGAATGCTCCTTGCCACGACGAAGAACCTCAACCGCGACCGGCGCCCTGGAAGTCGTCAGAGTTTCGCTCGCGTTGCGCAGAGCCTGCTGATCACCACTGCTGTCCACAACCCAGCGAATCTGATCGAGCAATTGCAGCGAACACGCCGATCCCGGAAGCGTCATCACATGCCCGCTAGGCAACGTCCAGCACGGGGACCTCATAGGCCGCTCGTCCTTGACAGCCATGCCCATAGCTACGAGAGCGACGGCCGCTAGAGGAAGGACGACCAGCGCGGATGTGACCCGGGGGCTGCGATCTTTCGACTCCGACTTTTTCTTCCTCGGTGCGTCGCCGTCAGTCGGGGCGAATGTGAAGATCAATGCCGGAAGTACGAGAAGAGAGGCCACCAATGCACCGAGGATTGCGATTGCTACGAAGAACCCAAAGCTCGAAATCGATTGCCAGGCCGACGCCATCAGCGTCAGAAAGCCGAGCGCGAGTGCAAAGGATGTGGTGATGACGGCGCGTCCTGTGTTGTGGACTGCCTCCCGCATTGCCCGCGCTTGACCTGCACCGGCAATCCGCAATTTCCTGTAGTGATCGAGTATGTGAATGCTGTCGTCGACACCGATACCAAGCAGGACCACCGCGATCATCGATCGACCCACATCAAGCGTCACACCTGCCCAACCCATGGCTCCGAGCGTCACTACGATGGGTAACAATGTCGGGAGCATCGCTGCGGTTGCAAGGCGAACCGAGCCAAAAAACATGGAGACCATCCCGAATACAAGGGCGAGAGCAGTCGGAAAACTACGCATCTGTGTAGCTTGAACATCTCGAACCCACGTGGGATCCAACGCAACATGTCCGGTTGCGAGAACTGACCAGTCCGACGGGAGATCAGTGGACACGTATCGCTTGAGTTCGTCGAGGATTCGCTCTTGCGTGGAAGCAGGCTGCTGCGCAGCACCCACGGAGATCCGAACCGCGGATCGATCGAAGCTGACCCATGCCCCCAGTAGGCCGGGATCGTCGAACCCGATCAATTCGAGGATCTCCGCATTCCCGATCTCAGAATCGCCTACCCGGTCAAATTCCGGCAAGCCGCCATTCAGCATTCGGCTCACCCGCGCAATCACTTCGAGGATGCTCCTGGCCTGACCTAATCCCTCTGTGCCTTCGAGAAACAAAATTAGGTCCTGCAAGCGCCGCAGCGCCTCTGGGCTCTCGAGTTCCGTTCCTATCGGAAGTCGAACCTCCAAATCAAGGGTAGTCGATTGACCAAAACTCTCGTGCATGAATCGCCACGACTGGACTACGCGGCTCGACTCGCCGAATGATTCCACCCAGTTCGTATCAACACGTAGGAAATTCGCCCAGCCAACTAGACAGACGACAAGTCCCGCTCCGGATGCCGCGAGAAGTAGCACCTTCCGCCGCTCACTAACGCCTAGCAACCCCTCGAGGGCGGTGGTCCAGCTTCCGGAGATATGGGCGTCTCTTTCGGTATTTCCCGGGACCACCATAATCAGAACTGGCAGCAGAGAAAAGGTAAGGAAGAAGCAAGAAAGCACGCCGAAAGAGGCAATCGATCCGAAACGCACGAATGTTGCCAAGTCGCTCGTTAAGAACGAGAGAAACGCAGCCGTCGTTGTCAGTGTAGTCAGGAGTGCTGGCCGACCAATCGATCGCGCAGCCTCGGCCAAGCGCTCACTCTTCGCAGAGGTGGAACCAGCGGGAATCGACGAGAATCGCGCGAGTAAGTGCACTCCATCGCAGACCCCAACCACTAAGATTAACGGAGCAAGAACTTCAAGAATTCCGTCTTGTGGCCAGCCGAGCCATCCCAACAACCCGAAGGTCCAGGCGAGCGCGACTCCCATCGTCGCTAGCGCACCCACCACGAAGAATAGAGATCGGCAGAACAGAAGCAGGACGATTCCGATGACCAGCACGGTAAACGGAATCAATCTATTTGTGCTTTGAGCCAAGTCTCGGCCAACTATCAAGTTCCCGATCGGATCTCCATCAAGGTAGAATGTGTACCCTTGCTCCTCGAAGGAGCGGATCGCCTCAAACACGGCCAGACTCACCGATGTACTCGTGAAATCGGTCGTGTCGACCGGCTGGACGGTTATTACTGCTGCAAGCCCATCCGTCGATATCACTGTCCCTGTCCAGAGCGGGTCTGACACCGCGTGCGCTGCGAGCTTGTCCGCGTCGGTCGGGCGCCGACCGTTTTCAACGAATCGGCGGATCGTGAATCCGCTTTCATCCGGCACTAACAGGGGAGCGTTCGAAGGCGCAGTAACGCTTCCAACACCAGGAGTGGAAAGAAGCCGCTCTGAAATTTCGCTACTGGTTCGCATCGATTCAGAATCGAAGACCGTCTCGCACGGGAGACCTGGGCCACATTCCCACGCTATCCAGATGGGAAAGCCACCTCCGAACTTCTCGATGAAGCTGTCGAGTTCCCGAATCGCCGGGTGGTCATCGCCGATCAGAACGCGATAGCCAAACTCCGAATGAACCCGTGGAAGGCCCGCGGCTAGCAACAATGTCACCGCTAGAAGAACGGCCAGCGTCGTCTTCGGGTAGGCCAGGCTGAGTCGAGTCAGGTTTTCCAACTGGATCTAGCCCCGACGAGCCAATGGAATGTCGTGTTTTTCGATCAGTCTGTAGACCGCCGCACGACTCTTCCCCAGTATTTCGGCGGCGTGCGTGATGTTTCCTCCGGCCTCTTTCAGCGCTCGAAGGAGCCTCTCGCGTTCGATCAGCTGCCGTTCTTCTCTCATGCTCGCGACGGATTTTTCGAGATCGGCCATCAACTCCTCGAGGGTCTGACGGCGGATGACTTTCCCGTGGGAGTACGCGACTGCGCGCTCCAAGAGCCTTTCGAGCTGTCGGAGATTCTCTGGGAAACGACGGGTCTCGAGGTACTTCAGCGCTGCCGGTGAGAGCTGAACCCGTTCGCGTCCAACTGCCGCTCCGATTTTCTTCAATAGCGCCTTGGAGATTTCTGGTACGTCAGCCGGACGGTCGCGAAGGGGAGGCATTGCTACCTCGAAACGCAACAGCGCGTTGCCGAGGCGTGAGTCGAATGCTCCCGATTGAACGAGGGATGACATCTCGGACGACGTGCTGGCGAAGATCCGCAGCGGGTGCGCCAGACTCGACGTGTTGTCTCGGGTAAGCCGTTCCGAACAGAAGCGCTGGGCGTTTGGCGCCAGTTGCTCCACATCCACCAGGTGCACTCCACCTACCGACGAATCCTGTGGGAACTCGGTGGGTACGAAGGTCGTTGCATCGATTCGCAAGAGCTTGCCGCTACTCGTCGCGCCCAATTCGTGCAGTGCCCGGATCGCGGTCGAACGACCCGTGCCAGGCTCGCCGGAAACGAGGACCGAAGTCGAAAGGGGCGCGAGGCCGTTCAACTGCCAACGCACTCTGGTGATCGGCTCGCTGTTACCGACGAGCCGCTTTTCGAGATCGGCACCGCTGGGAGGCGCTCGCCTTGTTTGTGCTGCGTCTCGGACGAGGCCGACGAGGTCATCGATCTCGACGTCTAACGAGTTGACGAAATCGTCGGCACCCGCTTTGAAGGCTTCGGCTGCGCTCTCGACGGAGCCATGTCCACTGAAAACGATGACGGGAACATCCGAACGTGAGCGAATTCGGCGGAGGAGTTCGATCCCGTCGCATCGTGGCATCGACATGTCCGTGACGACGATCGCGGTTTCCGATTCACAAAAGCGTTCCCATCCTTCCTCGCCGTCTGCGGCTGCGATGACGGTAAATCCCGCCTCCTCCAGTTCGGCGCCGAGCAACTCGCGGGGGCGCTTCTGGTCGTCAACCACGAGCACGGTAGTCATGCTGCTCTCCCGGTGATCCCATGGCCGTTATGAACCTATCCTATTGAATACTCAACAGTTTATTGAGTTCGTAGGTGTTCGTAAGTGTCCGGTACTGTCCGGATCCACAAGCGCTGCACGAGGGCCTCACGAGAGCCCTATGTACCTGCGTTCGGCGACTCTGACCGACGCGCAATTCCCGAGTTCGAAGGGGTAAGCCGCAAGGGGCCTTGCACTCGATCGGCGGGTGCGAAGGCAAAAATCAAAGCCGGAAGCACCACGACCGAGGCCAGCAACGCACCGAGAATCGCGATTGCGACGAAACCGCCAAAGCTCGAGATCGACTGCCAGGCCGATGCCATCAATGTCAAGAATCCCAGCGACAGTGCGAATGAGGTCGTGATGACCGCGCGGCCCGTTTGGTAGATGGAATCGCGAATTGCTTCGTAGGCGTCCGCACCGGCAAGTCGTTTGCACCTGAAGTGATCGAGGATGTGAACGCTGTCGTCGACGCCAATGCCCAACAGCACTACCGCGATCATCGAGCGACCCACGTCGAGGGTCAGTCCGACCCAACCCATGGCTCCAAGGCTCATCACGATCGGAATCAGTGTAGGAACCATGGCAACGGCGGCGAGTCGCGGTGACTGGAAAAACATTGCAACCAATCCAAACACGAGGGCGAGTGCGATCGGGAAGCTGCGCATCTGGGTAGCCTGGACATCTCGAACCCAGGCGAACTGCACCGCAAAGCGCCCTGTCGGTACAACCTCCCAATCAGGCGGAAGATTCGCACGCCTGTACTGATCGATCTGCTCGAGTACCACTCCCTGTGCGGATGTCGCCAATTCCAGCGCCCCGATCGAGAGTCGAACTACCGACTGATCGAAGCTGACCCAGGCTCCAAGCAGTCGCGGGTCGTCGAATCCAATCAGTTCGAGAATCTCTGCGTTGCCGAGGACGGTGTTGCTGGCGCGCTCGAATTCGGGGCGATCCTCGTGTAGCAGGCGATTCACGCGTCCGATGACGTCGAGGATGTGCGTCGCCTCCCCCAATCCCGGAAGAGCCTCCAGAAACGACTGCAACTCGTCGATGTGGCGAAGCGTCACTGGATCGGCCAACTCGATTCCAGCAGGAAGACGCAATTCGAGTTCGAGAGTGCCCGATTGGCCGAGTCGTTCCTCGAGAAACTTCCGAGAGGTGACGACCCGGCTCGATTCGCCGAGCGATTCTGTCCAGTCCTGGTCGACACGTAGGAACTGAATCCCCACCGCACACAGGACGAGTCCGACACCTGCAACCGCCAGCAAAGGCGCGTTGTGACGTTCAGTGACACCCATCAGCCGCTCGAGGACGGCCATCCAACTCGAACGAATGCGGACCTCTCGCGCCGTGTTCGGAGGGACCCACCTGAGGAGAACCGGCAATAGCGTGAACGTGAGGAGCAAGCAGGAAAGCACGCCGAACGAGGCGATCGTTCCGAAACGAACGAATGTTGCGAGATCACTTGCGACAAACGAAATGAATGCGGCCGCCGTGGTGAGACTCGTGATGACCGCTGGGGGCCCGACTTCCCTTGTAGCCGCCATCAGGCGTGCTTCCCTGGTTTTCGTGCGAGCGCTCCGATTGCTCGACGCAAAACGCGCCACCAGATGCATGGAGTCGCAGACTCCGACAACGAGGATCAGCGGCGCGAGAACCTCGAGAACCCCATCTTGCGGCCACCCGAGCCATCCGAGCATGCCGAAGGTCCACGCGAGTGCGACTCCCATCGTAAGCAGCGCTGCCGCAGCGAAGCTGAACGATCGACAGAACAACAGCAGAATGATGCCGATGACGAGCACAGTAAACGGAATCAAACGCGCCGTGCTGTCCGCAAGATCTCTGCCGACGATATGGTTGACGACCGGATCCCCGCTCAGGTGGAAAGTGAATCCCTGCTCTTCGAAGGGAGCGAGCGCGTCGAACACCGCCTGGCTCACCGAGGCACTCGTCTCGTCGCGACTGTCGACGGGCTGGATCAAGATGACCGCGACGCGTCCATCCGACGACACGATCGTCTCCGCCCACAGAGGATCGGCCACGGCCAGCCTGGCGAGTTCGGCTGAGTCTGCGGGACGTCGACCGTTCTCGAGGAACCGACGGACAATGAAACCGTTTTCGTGGGGTACGAGGAGCGGGGCATTCGATGGTGCCGTCACGCCTTGCACACCGGGCATGGAAAGGAACTTTCCGGAGATCTCGCGACTGACGCGCATCGATTCGTCATCGAATACGCTTTCGCACGGAAACCCTGATCCACACTCCCATGCGATCTGAACGGGGAAACCTCCGCCGAATTTCTCGATGAAGCCGTCGAGTGCCTGAATCGCCGGATGTGCATCGCCGATCAAGACCCGGTATCCGAATTCGGAGCGAACCCGAGGGATCCCCAGCGCGAACATCGCAGTCAGCGCGAGAAGCAACGCCAACGTGCCCCTGGGATGGGTGAGGCTGAGCCGGGTCAATCGTTCCATTGATCCTCGGTACTTCATGAGAACGAGAAAGGTCGCTGCGGAGGCGTTTACGAGCACCGCAACTCGATTACCGTTATGCCTCTAGTATGTTGATTATTCAACATAATTATGAGTACGATGGTGTCCGGAAGTGTCCATTATCGTCCGCTGGGTTCCTTTTCTGGTTTTCAACTTTCCTCGACCACGCGAACAGGAAATCAACGCAAGGCAACTTGCACGCAAACCAATGTCAGTGAGCGGAAAGTCTCGACTCAGCAATCCCGCAGATACAGATAGCTGTCGTGTACCGAAGAATCCGAACAGAAAAAATTCGAACTCGTGCAAGAAACATTTGACAGGCTTGTGGCTGATCAATCTTCGGCTCTCAGGACTTCCTGCTGACATGCCCATCAGGCATGCAGAATCCCTGAACAGGGCCGCTTCCGTAACCATGGGGAACCGCGAAGCCTATCGGGAGGAATCGGGCCGCCCCGCCTAACAACGGGGCCGGAAAGACGTGGTGTATATTCCCGTTCGACCTCACCCCGGCGTCCCTTCGAGGTCATCACCACATGACAGCGTTCGTCACGACGCCCGATCACCAGTTGATGAAAGATCTGCACGAACTCGTCCGGGGCGGCTGTGTGCACGAGGCGCAGCTGTTGAGCCACCTTGCGGAGGTCGACAAGCGGCGCCTGTACCTCGGCGAAGCCTGCAGTTCGATGT
>JAJDAM010000724.1 GCA_029261905.1 Deltaproteobacteria bacterium | reverse complement strand
CACCAGGCGCCGGTCGATCCACCGCGCCGAGTCGAGTTTCACGACCGGGTCGGCTTCCGCTCCGAGGTCCTGTTCAAGCTCGATGAGATCCAGAACCTGATCCGTATCGACCTGCCGGAGCTGATGAGTTCGCGCGAACGCGCGATCGCATTTGCACCGGTGATGGGCATGCCCGAAGAGGCGCATTTCGGTCGGCGACACTATCGCGCCGAAGGATTGAACAGTCGCGTCGAAGCGAGCTGGGATCTCGTCGGCGATGCGGTCTTGATGAACCTGTCGGTGACGAACACCGGTGAGAAATCCGCACGTGCCGTCACCGCTGCGGTTTGCGTACAGAGCGCGTTTGCGCCGAGCTTCTTGATGGGAAAGGACAAGGCCTCGTTTTTCTCGGCGGGTCGCCCGCTTTCGTTTCCATCGCTCGATGCCTTGGAGGGCTACCGGTCGGCTGGAGCTTTCGTCGAAACGGGGCCGTGGTCAGACCGCGATGCCGGTCGCGGCTCCGATTTTCTGGGCTCGTACAGCGCGCACCACTCCGATCACGGCATCGTTTTTCGCACGAGCAACGATGGCGCGTGGACGCTCGCAACGCTTTGGGAAGACGCGTACCGCGTCTACCACAATCCGATGAAACACCTCGATTGCATGCACTCGGATCCGTCCTTTGGCGACATCGAACCGGGCGCCACCGTCACACGTCGCGGGTGGTTGTTGCTCCACCACGGCACCCCGCAGCAGGCGCGCGAACGGCTGCTCGAACTCTGGCGCGCTTCGGATTCGGGACACTCCTGATTCGAGCGCAGGCTTCGAGCTAGACTACAAACGGCCAAATGGTTTCGATCGAGCGCTCCTCCAGGTGCTTCGCTGGAGGAGCCGGTGGCCGTGGGGAGGCTTCGTGACAGTATCTCTCGTTTTGACAGTGATCGGTCCCGACCGTCCGGGTCTGGTCGAGGCACTCTCGCAAGCGGTGGCGGATCACGACGGCAACTGGCTCGATAGCCGGATGGCGAAAATGTCCGGTCAGTTCGCTGGGATCTTGCGCGTCAGCGTCCCAGGGGACCGGGCCGAAGGTCTGGCCGAAACGCTTCGGGCGTTGTCGCCGGAGAGGCTGCACGTAGTCGTCGCCACTACCGTCGGCGAAGCATCAGAGCCCGACTCCCGACAGCTGCAATTGGACCTGCTGGGGAGTGACCGGCCCGGCATCATACGTGACATTTCCCGGGCACTCGCCAGCCGGGGCGTCAACGTCGATGAGCTGAGCACATCGGTCGAAAGCGCAGCGATGTCGGGTGAATCCCTGTTTCGAGCCAACGCAACGCTGCACGTACCGGCCGGTCTCGACCTGGACGAACTGCGATCCAGTCTCGAATCACTCGCGAACGAATTGATGGTGGATGTGACGCTCGACGCACCCTAGGGGCGATGGGGTGCACGGAATGGTGTCGAAGTGAGTTCACTCGCACTGATGCGCTGGCTCGAGGGTTCGCCGGAGAGGTACGACGCAGGAATGCGCCTCCTCACGTTCGGTCGCATCGCGAAACTTCACGCGGCCGTCGCCGAGGCTGCGGTGGCGGCGCCCGATGATCGCGTTCTCGAGATCGGCTGCGGGACGGGAGCGGTCACCGCGCTGTTGCAAGGGCGCGGCGCCCACGTCACGGCGATCGACCAATCCCCCGAAATGCTCGAGCAGGCCCAGCGCCGCCCGAGTGGAAAATCTGCGGCACCGGTCGAGTGGTTGGAGCAGACCGCGGCCGAGATCGATCGGCTGCCGACTGCAGCCTACGACTCGGTCGTGCTGTGCTTGTGCTTGTCCGACATGTCGAGCAGTGAACGAGCATTCGTGCTGCGCGAGTCTGCGTTGCGCCTCGCGGCTGGCGGTAGACTCGTCGTGGCGGACGAAGTTCGCGCACCCAGGGGGTGGCGGCGCGCAACGCAGCGACTGTGGCGCATCCCCCAAGCCTGCCTCGGCTGGCTGCTGGTCGGGTCGCTGTCGCGACCTTTGCCGGATCTGGCCGGTGAGATTCGAAACGCCGGGATGCACGTGACTCGTGCCCGGGCATGGATGCTGGGAAGTCTGCAGCTGGTCGTGGCGGAGCGACGCCCATGAGCGCGACATCCGGCTACGCGATCTCATGGCTGCGCGACGGGTTTCTCGAAGTGCTGCAGACGGCCTTTCGTCTGTTTCCGTGGCCGACGGAGGCCGGGCTTCGCAGTGTGGGACGGCCGGACGCATCGAGCCCCGTTCTGCTCACCGGGAACTACGACCTCACGGTTCGTCGCTTGATTCGCGCATTGAAAGGGTGCGACGTCTGGCTCGTCGTCGCTCCGTCCGGTGGCATCAACGTCTGGTGCGCCGCTGCAGGCGGGCACCTCACCACCCACCAGGTGGTGACGGCGCTCAAGACTTCGGGTGTGGCGGACAAAGTAGACCACCGACGAGTCATCCTTCCTCAGTTGGCGGCAACTGGCGTGCTGGGTCTCGACGTCTTTCGGCGGAGTCGATGGCGTGTACGTTTCGGCCCGGTCAGCATGATCGATCTGCCCGCGTATCTCGCGGCGGAGGAAAAGACCGACAGCATGCGCCGTGTGCAGTTTTCGTTGTCCGATCGACTGCAGATGGCCGTGATGTGGGCTGCGCCGGCAGCGGTCCTGCTGGGCGGTATTTCGTTGTGGGTCGAACCGGCTTGGGCGATCCCACTGACGTTGCTCGCCATCGCGATGTCGATCGGGGTATTCACGCTCTACGACCGGCTCGGCAACGCGCGCAGGTGGATCCTGATGGCGACGTCTGTCGCACTCGCCGTCGGGATCACGGTCGTTGCGGGTGGCGACGCTGCCGCGATCATCGCAGCCGTCGCCGCACCGGTAATCCTGACGGCGGCTCTCACGTTCGACTACACCGGGAGCACACCACTCGAGGGCGGCAGTCACTTCGAAGAACGCAAGTGGAACATCGTACTCGACAAGGATCGCTGTGAAGGGGTCTTCCGCTGCTGGGAAGTCTGTCCCGAGGCCTGCTTCGAAAAACTCGAAGACCAGCGCAAGGTAGAACTCCAACACGACGAGCGCTGCATTCGCTGCGGCGCCTGCGTGGTGCAATGCCCCAAAGATGCGTTGTTCTTCGAGGACAGCGACGGTGCCCGCATCGAGCCCGAAGTGATTCGCAGATTCAAGCTCAACCTGCTGGGCGAGCGCAAAGTCGATGCCGGTTGATTGCAACCGTGATCGTTGAAACCTCGGGTCTGCAGTTTTGCAAACCCTGATTCGGAATTCGCGAGTCGGTCAACGACGCGGAGGCGGCCAGGAATGGCCTCCGCTCCATGGCTCGCTCTCCTGGAAACGAAAACGGGACGACGCACCATTGTGATGGAAGAAAGGAGTGTATTCGTTTTGCCAGTAGCGCTGTGCTTGACTTCCGCGGAGGCCATCCCTGGCCGCCTCCGCTTCCGAGGTATTGCGAATCAGGGCTAACGCAGGGGTTCCATGGCGTTCATCGATGCACTAAGACTGCGTTTCCTGCACCGGGTTCGCCGCAACTGCGCGCAGCCGCGGAGGCGATTCACGCGCTCCACATCGACGACTTCCGCGCCGGGCGCCTGGTCGAGATCGACGGCTGGAACCTGTCCGTCACCGAACTGCGTCTCGCTGCAATCGTCTATCTGGCGTCGATCCCGCCGACCCCGTAGCGCTCCTGCATGGGCCGATCGGAGGCCCAGGCACCGGTCTGCAGAAATTCCGTCGTCAGGTCGGCTGTGCGTGGACGACGTGGGCGAGCCAGTTTTCGATTTCTCGGGTGCGAACTCTCTCGTCCAGCAGCGCTTCGCCGATCCCGAACTCCGCTGCGAGGTCGACCTGATCGGGGTCCGCGCCGAGTGCATCGAGGGTCTCTGCGAAGTGCTCGGCAGCGGACGGGTCCTGGAAGACGCCCTGTGCGACCAGTTCTTTCGATCGCAACCGGCACAGCGCCGCGACCTCGTGCACGTCGTATTCGGGGTGGTACTGAACTGCCCAGAAGTGGGTCTGCGTGTGTTCGAGCGCGACGGCCTGGACGCGACTGAATTCGTTCGATGCGAGAAGTGTTGCGCTCGCCGGCAGCGACACGACTTCGTCGGCATGGCTGGTAAATGCGTCGAAGACCTCGGGCTTTCCATCGAACAGGGGGTGGGCGCGACCGGCGGGGTTCAGCGTGATCCGTCGCGAGATCCCGAACTCTCGGCCGCGTGGGTTCGCATGGCATTTTCCGCCGGCCGCCACCACCGCCAACTGCGCGGCCCAGCAGCTACCGAAACACGGAACGCGCTGTTCGATCAACTCGCGGGCCAGCTCGATCTGGCGGCGGACGTTGGGCGAACCGGCGTCGAGAATCGTCAAGCTCGATCCGGTCCACACCGCACCGTCGTATGCGGTGAGTTCGCTACCCGTCGGCAGTTTCGGGCTGGGGTCGGCGGGATACGCGATCTCGATGCCGACGTCGAATGCCGCCACCGTTTCGCGCGCCGCCACACGCAACGCGGACCGCTGCAACTGCGCCGCGTACAACTCGCCTGCGGCGGTGCCGCCCGCTCCCACCAGTGCCTCCCGTCCCTCGGGCGCGTACGCGTCGAGGACCAACAGTTTCATACGGGGCGATCACCGCTGATGGTGACGCGATACAGCAGACGTTCGAATTCGCGGTAGTCGTCCAGCGCGTAGTGCTGCACGCTTCGGTTGTCCCAAAGCGCTACCGCGCCCGCTTCCCACCGAAATCGACAGCCAAAGGCCGGCTTGGCACAATGTTCGAACAGGAACGCGAGCATCGCGTCGCTCTCATCCGATTCGAGCCCGACGATGTGCTGCGTGAACATCTGATTCACATACAGGCTCTTGCGTCCCGTAACCGGATGCGTGCGAACCACCGGATGGGTCGCCTCGGCATGGATCGCATCCGAGTACGTGTAGGTGATGGCGGCGTCACCATTGTATTTCGCCTCGCCGGTGACCTTCGGGTCGTACGCGCGGCTCGCGCTGTGCACGGCGACGGCCGAATCGAGCCAACCCTTCAGCGTGTCGGACAAGCCCTCGTAGGCTCGTTCCATACTCGCGAACAACGTGTCTCCGCCGTAGGGCGGCACGCGTTCCGCAACCAGACAGGTTGCGAGGCTCGG
>JAJDAM010000723.1 GCA_029261905.1 Deltaproteobacteria bacterium | reverse complement strand
TGCTCGAGGCCATGGGCGAGCGCGATGACTGGGAGAACCTCACTGTCTTCGGAGGTCTGCTGCTACAGCTCTACGCGGTCTTCGCGAAGTCCGGTGTTCACTTGCTGTCCGGGTTCTTCGGCCCCGCCGAGCGCGCGTTGCGCGACGCAGGACACGACGTGTCGTTCCTGCCCGGCGACTTCCGCCGGTTCAAGCTGTTCTCGGAACGCATGGCGGCGCGCGTGGTGGCGATCGCCGCGACGCCGCCCGATGCCGACGGCTGGCTGAGCCTTTCGCTCGCAGCGGGCGCGACCGTCGAGGATACGCTCCGTTGTGGCCGCGATCCCGATCGGCTGCTGATCGTCGAAGCGAGTTCACGGCTACCGCGAACCGTCGGGTTGCCGCCCGAACATCGGCACGCGGTGCACGTGGACGACGTCGACATCATGATCGAGAACGACCGGGAACCGATGGTGGTGCCCGATCCGGAACCCACCGCGGTCGACCGCGCGATCGCCGATCACGTTCGGCCGTTCATCCCGGACGGCGCGACGCTTCAGACGGGGATCGGCGGGGTCCCGGGCGCGGTCGCCGGTCTGCTCGCCGATGGACCCGGTGGCGACTACGGCATACACAGCGAGATGTTTACGACCGGGTTGATGCATCTACACAAGGCGGGCAAGGTCACCAACGACCACAAAGGGACGCACGACGGGTACTCGATCACTACGCTCGCGATGGGGACCCCGGAGCTGTACGAGTGGTTGCACGAGCAGCAGGCGGTTCGGTTCTTGCCGGTCGAGTTCGTCAACACACCGATGATCATCGCAGCCAATCGCAACATGAGATGCATCAATGGTGCGCTGATGCTCGACTTGGTGGGGCAGGTGGTCGCGGACACGATCGATGGACGCCAGCACTCCGGCATCGGCGGCCATGAGGATTTCACGTCGGGCGGAAGTCTGGAAGCCGACGATCGTTCGCTGATCTGTCTGCCTTCGACCGTCGAGATCGATGGTGAAAGAAGCTCGCGGATTCGCGCGGCCTTTGGCGCCGGCGCGATCGTGACGACTCCACGTCACCAACTCGACATCGTGGTAACCGAATTCGGTGCGGCCGAGGTCTCCGGGCTGACGGTTCGGGGGCGCGCGCATGTGCTGGCGGAGATCGCTCACCCCGACTTTCGGGATGCACTTCACGAAGCGGCGGACCGGTTGGGTTGATGGCGAAATCTCGCAACAGGTCGGTTGTGTTGCAGAGCGCGACCGATTCACCTGCGCAATCGGGGCCCGGATCCCAACCGTGATGTTCCGCGCGGCAGCTTCGCTCGCCCTGGCGCTGTTCAGCTCGTGCTCGGCCGCGCCGGAAATACCGAGGCATCTCGTGCTGGTCACGATCGACACGTTGAGGCAAGACCGGATCGGCGCATACGGTCACCTTGGCGCGAAGACTCCACACCTCGATGCGCTCGCCGCACGGGGCATGCGCTTCGACGACGCGATCTCGCAGGCGATCACCACGCCCCCGAGTCATGCGTCGATCCTGACCGGGCTTGCGCCGACCACCCACGGTCTCACACAGCTGCGTGGACAGCGTCTGTCCGATGGGAATCGCACGCTGGCCGAAATCCTATCCGATGTGGGGTTCGAGACTGCGGCATTCGTGAGTGCGATACCGCTGCGCAGGGACGTCGGTCTCGATCAGGGATTTTCGAGCTACGACGACGACGGCCTGCAGTGGAAAAATCGCACGCGAAGTGCAAGCGAAACGAACGATCGGGTGAAGCGGTGGCTCGAGCCCGCGCACTCCGAGCGGATCTTTCTATGGGTTCACTATTTCGAGCCGCACTTCCCGTACGCACCGCCCGAGCCCTACCGCAGCGAATTTCGCCAGCGCGACGATCCGCAGGAGATCAAGCCGCTGAACGGGTTCGGAGGCGACGTGGAGCTTCCCCGGCACGTCGCCGAGGCCGCGAGCCGGCTCTACGACGGCGAGGTCGCGGTGGGCGATGCGGCTCTCGGCGACCTGCTGGCTTCCCTTGCGGCCGCGGGCATCCTCGATGACGCGATCGTCGCCGTCGTTGCCGACCACGGTGAGAGCCTCGGCGAGAGGGGCTACTACTTCGGACACTGGGACGTCTTCGACGAAACGGCCCGTGTGCCGATGGTGATGGCTCGTCCCGACGGGCGGTTTGCGGGTACGCTCATCCAGGGGCCGGTGGCGACCACCGATCTGCTGCCGACGTTGCTCGCGTGGCTCGATGTTCCTCTCCCGCCGGGAATCGAAGGGATCGATTTGACGCCGGATATCGAACGGGGAGGTGGGGATCCTCGACGCATCATATACACGGAGCGGAGTCAGTTCATGGGCCCGACGATCCGTTCGGTGCGCGACGGACGCTGGCTGGTCGTCCATCGCAAGAACGCCGAGCCGCAGTTCTACGATCGACGAACGGGAAACGAGGCGAGTGTTCCCGCTGCGGAGGGGGATCTTTTGTTGGCGGCTCTCGAGGGATACGAGGCGAGTGCATCGGCGACGAGATCGGTCCCCAGAAAGGTGAGCGAGAAAGTCGCTGAGCAACTTCGCGCGTTGGGCTACGCGGAAGACCGGCTCGAGGAGTCGCCGAACGGCGACGAGTGAAATGGCTGGCGGGTCAGTGAGAGTGCGTCTGGGCACTGTCTCGAGCATCCCGTCGCAAAGCGGAGCACGGAATGATCGAAGAACAGGACGAGTGGTTGCACGAAGTCGGAAGCGAGCCGGCCTGGCAGGAGAGCTTTTATTTCAACTGGGCGGATCCTGAGCGCCATAGCTTTACGCTGGCGCGTACGGGGTACCGGTTTCATCCCAGAAAGACCGACGGGCTGGTGATTTCGCTGCGCGATGGCGAACTCGAACTCTATTACGGCCCGGCCGATCTCGATCACGAAGGGGATTGTCGCGACGAAGACCCGACCCAGGGTATGCGGGCGGGCGACCTGGTCGTGACGATGCTCGAACCGTTGCGGCGTTGGCGACTCCAGATCGAAGGAGAGCGCGGCATGGACGTGCTCTTCGAGGCTCATACGCCCGCCTTCGACTACGGCGCACACGGCGCCGAACTGGCTCGCACGATGACCGGCGCGCATTTCGAGCAGTCGGGTCGCGTCACGGGTTGGACGCATTTCGGTTCGGAGCGACACGAGATCGACGCGTGGGGCCAGCGCGACAAATCCTGGGGTGTGCGGGACTGGGAACGACTGGAAGGGTGGGAGTGGCTCGCGGGCCAACTCGGAAATGATTGGAGCTTCAATCTGATGCAGACAATCGAGAACGGCAAGCGGCTCGACAACGGCTTCGTTTTTCGCGACGGCGCAAACCATCCGCTGGTTCAGGCGCGCATCCGATACAGGTGGGGTGAGCAGGAGCATCGCGTGCGTGATGCGGACATCGAGTTGATCGAATCCGGGGGTCGCACGCATCGCGTGCACGCCGAATCGCTCGGCAGCTTTCCGATCGTGCGCAACGACGTGTGGCTCGAGGAGACTCACGTGGCGTACACGCTGGAGGCGACGCCGCGGCGCGAAGGCCAGGGGGTGGTCGAGCACGTATGGCGCGCCACTCCCGATCAGCTCAGCGCGCGAGCGAGCCGGTTTGCACCGATCGTCCAATCGCTGCGGCGATGACGGCTGAGGAGTCAGTCGAGCCGCACCACTGAGCTGCACCCAAGCGACGTTCTTCCCACTCCCGACCGGAATCAATATCCTTCCTGATTCGAGAGAATCTGGGTGATTTCTGGCAAATCTGGGGCGATCTGACGCATTCGTGTGGGGTGGATTGACCCTCTAGGGGGTGAGATCGCGACATGTTGGATCTGATCCACGATGTTCTTCTCTGAAAATGGTAGAAAGGATCGGCACGGGTTTCGCACACGTCCACACGGGAGGGAACTCATGAGCACGATCCGCTCTGCAGCGCACGGATTGGACTTGGGTCCCGGGATCGAGACCTTCGAGCGCGAACAATGCCTCGAGCTGCTTCACCAGGGAGGCGTCGGGCGCTTGGCGTTGCGCGGAGTCGAAGCGCCCGAGCTGCGACCCGTCAACTTCGTGTTGCGCGACGAGCAGCTGATCATTCGCACCGGAGACGGCTCGATTCTCGAAGCGGCGCGAGCACGCGAGGCGGCCGGCTTCGAAATCGATGACATCGACCGGCTGGAACACACCGGTTGGAGTGTGGTCGCGACGGGAAAACTCTCGGAGTTGGAGCCGAATTCCGAGAATCTGGCTCTGCCGCTGCGTCCGTGGGCCTCGGGCGACAGGGATTTCTTCGTTGCAGTGTCACTAAACCGTGTCACTGGCCTGCGGATCCCGCCGGGACGGGGCAATCGATGAGCAAGCCGGCCGGGCAGAGCCTCGATCGCTGGGGGCGAATCGATGGCGGCTCGATGAACCCGATCTTCAAAGCCTACTACGACCGCTGGTTTCGGGTCGAATGGGATGGGCTCGAGCATCTGCCGCGTACCGGCGGCGCACTGTTGGTCTCCAATCATGCCGGCATGTTCCCGATCGATGGCAGCGTCATTGCGCTCGGCATCGAACGGGAGGTGGGCCGCGCGGTTTACTCGCTCGCGCATCACGGCTTTTGGCGATTTCCATTTCTCGGACCCGCGTTGTCCGGGATGGGCGGCGTCGTGGGCCATCCCGACAACGCACACCGCCTGCTGCGAGACGACAAGAACCTCGTGCTCGTGCTGCCGGAAGGCGCCAAGGGACCGACGAAGTCACCGAGTCAGCGTTATCGCCTGCAACGGTTCGGCCGCGGTGGGTTCGTCGAAACGGCGATGCGCGCCGGCGTGCCGATCATTCCGATCGCGTTGGCGGGGACCGAAGACACGACCCCCACGCTGGCTACGTTTCGGCTGCTGGGCAACGACGTACCGCTGACTCTCAATGCCGTGCTGTTCGGTCCGTTGCTCGGCGCATTTCTTCAGTTTCCGGCGAAAGTTCGCGCACGCGTGCTCCCGCCGATCCATTTCGACGAACCACCGGAACTCGATCACTATCCAAGCAGTTTGCTGATGGACCACGCCGAGGCGATCCGGGAGCAGATTCAACAGTCGTTGAGTCAGATGCTCCGCGCCCGCAAGAATTGGTGGCAGGGATAAGCGATGCGCAGCGTACTCGTATCTGGGGCAGACACACCGCTGGGACACGGAGTGCTGGAAGCACTTCGCAATCGGGAGGGCGTCGATCGTGTAGTCGGCGTCGAAACAGCCGCGACGTCGGAGTGGCTCGATGGAGTCGAGCTCGTTTCGTTCAATGCGGACCACCGTCAGTTGTTCGACTTCATCTCCCACCACGACATCGATACGGTCATCCAGTGTTCTCTGGCTCCCGATCGCAGTGGTGCTCGGCCACAGCCGAGCGAGGCGCGTGTCATCGAGACGATGCGGATGGGGGCAGCGATCGCACACGAGGGGTCGCCGGTCCGCGCGTGGGTGGTCGCATCGTCGAGTGACGTGTATCCGGTCAGCAGTCATGCACCGCTGATGAATCGTGAGGACGCCGAACTCGATACCCGAGAGGGGACGATCGCCGCGTCGCTGGTCGAAGCGGAGGGCTACGCGAGGGGTGTCGCCGAGTGCACGCCGCACCTCAATGTGTCGATTCTGCGGCTTCAACAACTGGTGGGCGAGGGCGTCCGCAGTCCGATTGCATCGCTACTGGGACAACCCATCCTGCCCAACGTGATCGGTTACGACGCTCCATTGCAGGTGCTGGCGATCGAGGATGCCGTCGGAGCGTTGGTGTTTGCGGGCGAGTACGAGTTGGCGGGTGTGTACAACGTCGCGTCTGCCGGTGTGCTCCGCTACAGCGAGGCGCGTCACGTGATGGGTCGTCCCGCGCTGCCGGTGCTGCCGATCGAGGCGGGGCCCCTGGCGCCACTCGCGCACCGGATCGGAATTCCCCACGTCCCCGAAGGACTGCTCGGGTTGATGCTCTTCGGGCAGGCGGTCGACACGTCGAAACTCGGGTCCGCGGGCTTTCATCCGAATCGCGACCTGGCTGGCTGTCTCGAAGCACTCTGGAGCTGAGTGGGTTGAGTGGGTAGAGAAGGTCGTGCCGTCCGATCGGCGCCCTGGGCTTCCTGTGACGAATCGCCCCATTCGGGTCGAGTCGGATTGAGATCCGAGGCGGTTTGCCCCGGCAGGCGCTCCAAAAAACGCTGAGATCCATGCTGTGACGGCATGTGACTTGCTCATCCAAACGTCATGTATCGCACTCGTTTGCTGGCCCTACTGCTGGTGATGCTGCCAGTCGCAATCGCATTTCCAGCCAACGCCGAGCCCGCAATCATCGCGACACGCCTTCTCGAGTCGGGTCTGCGCGAAGTCACGCTGCCGGAGAAGGTGGGTGTGTTGCTGGCTGACGAGCAGCGGGACCTGTCGTTCGAGGTGTCGGGCCGCCTCGAATCGATTGTCGAGGAAGGAACCGTCGTCTCGCCGGGGGCCACCGTCGCCAGTCTGGCATCGGAACTCGAGACAGCGCGCCTGCGCCAGGCCGAACTTCGCCTGAAGGATGCCCGGACAGAGCTGCGGCGAATCGAGGGTTTGCGCAGTGCCAACGCAGCGAGCCTGCAGAGTCTGGAATCTGCGCAGACCGCCAACGACCTGCGGCGGGCCGAACGTGACGAAGCGCAGCAGCACGGCGATCGCAAGCGGCTGACGACGAGCGTGGGTGGAGTCGTCGTGAAGACCTATCTCGAAAACGGCGAGGTCGCGACACCCGGAGTTCGCGTGGCGACCGTGATGAACGTCGAAGCCCTGCGGATCGTGCTCGGCGTTCCCGGTTTCCAGGTGAGCCGCATCGCCGAAGGCATGAGAGTCGACGTTCGCGTTCCTGCGATTCAAGACGAAAGATTCGAGGGACGCATCGTGCGCGTCGGCGCAGCCGCAGTCGATGGCGGCCACCTTTTCGAGGTGGAGGTCCGACTCCCCAACTCTGCCACAAGACTTCGGCCGGGAATGATCGTGCGGGCCTCGATCGTGACCGAATCGATCGCTGATGTGTTGCTGGTGCCGCTCGAGGCGATCGTCGAGCGGAACGGAGAATCCGTGGTCTTCTTCGTCGATGGCGAGTCGGCGCGCGCGGTATCGCTGGCGGAAGCGACCTGGGATGGCGACCGCGTGCTGTTGCCGGGGTCGCTGCCGTATCGCGAGCTGGTGGTTCGCGGACATCCCGATCTATCGGACGGCAGGCCGGTGCGCGTCGATAATTCGGTGTTGCGTGGTGAGAGACGACCATGAAAGCACTGAATCGATTCATCGATCGACCTTTGCCGGTTTTCCTGGTCGCAGCGCTGGTGGTATTCATCGGCATCTGGTGCCTGAACGACCTGCCTCTGAAGCGCGCACCGACGATCGACATCCCCTACAGCGTGATCGTCGTGCCGTACATCGGTGCTGCGCCCGATGACATCGAATCGGAAGTCACGATCGAATTGGAAGAGGAACTCAATGCGCTCGACGATCTTCGGCACACCGTGTCGATTTCGAAAGAAGGGGTTTCGTCGATCTTTCTCGAATTCGAAGACCGCACCGACATGTCGAAGACGCTTCAGGATGTCCGCAACAAGGTGGACCTCGCGCGCGCAGAATTCCCGGATGACGTCGATTTTCCGATCATCGAAGAGATCTCGTTCGACGACCTTCCGATCATTTTTTTCACGCTCACGGGTGACATCGACGGGTACCGGCTTCGCGACCTCGCCGACAAGCTGACGCCGGATCTGGAATCCGTTCCGGGTGTGAGCCGCGTGGATTTGTTCGGTGGCTACGAGCGAGAAGTGCGAATCGAAGCCGACCCTGCGCTGCTCGCGCAGTTCGACCTCACGTTGGCTGAACTCGGTCAAATCATCGACCGACAGAGTCGTAGCGTTCCGGCGGGCCAGATCCGGGGCGCCGAGGCACAGCGCGCGATTCGCGCCACGGGTGAGTTCGAGACACTCGAAGAGATCCGCGCGCTGGTCGTCGCCGAGGAGGTGGCTGGGCCGATCGAGTTGCGCGACGTCGCGGTCGTTCGGCTGGGCCACAAACGACTCTCCTCCGGGGCCTGGTACAACGGAAAGAGCAGCGTGAGCCTGATCGTGCGGCGACGCCCGCAGGTGAACACGCTCGAAACGATCCGATTGCTCAAGGAGCGCGTTCGAGAACTCGAGCCCTCGCTGCCGCCCGGCGTGGATATCGCAGTGAGCTCCGATTCGGGCGTCGAAATCAACCAGATGCTTCGCAACTTGGGAATCAGTGCGATCGTGGGTGTCGTACTCGTGGTCGCGGTGTTGTTTGCGATGTTCGGAGCCAGGCAGGCAATCTTGATCGCGAGCGTTTTGCCCTTCGCTCTGCTGTTCACGTTCATCGGCCTGCGGGTCTTCGATATGGAGATCAGCAACATCGCGATGTTCGCGTTGATCCTCGTGCTCGGCCTCGTCGTGGATGGCGCGATCATCGTCGGTGAAGCGATCTTCACCGAGCGCGAAGGTGGCGAGTCGCCGAAGGTGGCCGCAAAGTCTGCACTCGCGAGGGTGGGGATGCCGGTGATCGCGGCCGACCTGACGACGATCGCGGCGTTCATGCCCATGTTGCTGATGGTCGGCGTGATGGGCCAGTTCATGGCCGTCATGCCAAAGGTCGTGATCTTCGCGCTTTCGGGCTCGGTATTCGTCGACCACCTGTTGCTGCCGGCGGCTTCGGCGCGGCTTGGTAAACCCAAACAATCGGCGCCATCTCGTGTGGCGCCCGACGGGTTGCCGTGGGTATCGCCCGATCTGCCTCGTGCTCGCGGTGTCTACCGTCGCGGTCTCCTACGAGTTCTCGGTCACCGGTGGATGGTTACCGGAGGAGCGGTGGTCGCGATGCTCGTTTGTGTGCTGCTGTTCGTCAGCGGCGCGATCGAGACGATTTTTCTGCCGTCGGTCGACCAGGGCCGCTTCACCGTCAACTATGCGCTGCCTCTCGGCACCAGCCTGGACGAGACCAATCGCGTCGGCGATCTGATCATGGCCGATATCGCCGACATCCCAGAGGTCTCGAGTTACGTGCTCACCACGGGGGACACGGGAGCGCTCAATTCGGACGCACGGCAGGGCGGCAAACAGGGACCCGAGTACGGAAAGATCAGTGTCGACCTGACCCCTCGCAGCGACAGGATTCGCCCGCAGTCCGACATCGTCACCGAGTTCCGGCTGCGGATGGAGCGTTATGCGGGCGTCGACATCGATGTCGAAGAGCGGCAGGAAGGTCCTCCGACCGGCTCGGCGCTGGCGGTGCGGCTCAAGGGCGAAGATCTCGATGAACTCGCTGTGGCCTCGGAGCAGGTGCAATGGGCGGTGTCGGCGCTGCCCGGCGCCTTAGACGTGCGCGTCGACTACGAACGCAGCAATCCGCAGGTTCGCGTCGAGATCGACCGCGCGCAGGCCGAGGCCCGCTTCGGCGTCGCGCCGCGCGAAGCCTCGCACACACTTCTCACTGCCTTCCTCGGAGTCGAAGTCGGTCGCATGTGGATCGGGTCCGAACGGGTCGATCTCAGGCTGCAGGCTCCGCAGGGCTACGGTGACAACATCGAGAACGTCCGCGAGCTGTCTCTGCGCGGGAGATCCGGCCAACTCGTACCGCTGGGGGAGGTCGCCAGAGTCGAGCACGCGTTCACCGAAAACGCGATCTATCGGCACGACGGAATGCGCGCCATCACCGTGCGCGCGGATGTGGCCGCCGGAATTTCGTCGGTCGCGTTCGAATCCGACGCACGCCAGGCGCTCGCGAGCGTGAAACTCCCGACCAGCGTTCGGAAAGAATTCGGCGGCGGGGAGGCGGAGGAGCGCAGTCGCTCGAACGCGAGCCTGCTCGAGGCTCTCAAGTGGGGTGTGCTGGCGATCTACGTGATCATTGCCATTCAATTCAATTCGATCAAACAGCCGTTCATCGTGCTGTTCACGATCCCGCTGGCGTTGATCGGAGTGATGGCCGGCCTGCTCGTGACCCAGATCCCGTTCAGCTTCGTCGTGTTCATCGGTGTCGTCGCGCTGACCGGGATCGTCGTGAACGACGGAATCGTGATGGTGGATGCGATCAATCGAAAACGATATGCCGGCATGCCGCTGGCGGATGCCATCGTGACTGCGGCACAGGGCCGGCTTCGACCTGTGATCCTCACGACAGTGACGACGATTGCCGGGTTGCTTCCGCTGACGATCGGGATTTCGGACGGTGGCGAATTTTGGATTCCACTCGGCGTCGCGATCATCTCTGGATTGCTCGTCGCTTCGGCGCTCACGTTGTTCGTGGTTCCGGTGTTGTACTCGATCATCGAAGATCCACCCCACGGGCTGCGGCGCATGCGCTTCAGTCTGCCAGCCAGCTGGGCGGAAGCCAGAGCTCGGGACCGAGCGCCGGCATCTCCGCTCCGCTCCGATCCGTGAGAGCGGGCCCCGCCGATCCCGAATGAGCTGGGATCAGTCCCTGCTAGCCTCCCGAACGGGAGTGAGGAGAAAACCGAATTGACCAGGGCAGTTGCGACCCGGACAGGCCGCGTGCAGGGAAGCGAACGACGCGGAGTGCGAATCTTCCGCGGGGTTCCGTTCGCCCAGCCGCCGGTCGATGAACTTCGATTCACGGAGCCCCAACCGGCCAAGCCCTGGTCTCAGGTTCTGGCGGCCGAGTCGAGCGGACCCGCGTCGCCGCAAATCGGGCCGGTCAACCGATTGATTCGGACGCTGATCGGCGCGGCCGGCAGCAAGCAGAGCCAGGACTGCCTGTACTTGAACGTGTACACGCCCAAGGCGGACCGACGCAGGCGACCGGTGATGGTTTTCATTCATGGCGGCGCGTTCATCCTCGGGTCCGGCAGCACGCCGCTGTACGATGGAGGCCGGATGGCGGCGCGCGGCAATGTGATTGTCGTGACGATCAACTATCGATTGGGCGCGCTCGGATTTCTGAGTTTCGACGGGTTGGTCGATGGGTCGAGCCGGCCGGCCGCGAACCTCGGGCTTCGCGACCAGATGGCCGCGCTCGAATGGGTGCGCGACAACATCGAACAGTTTGGCGGCGATCCAGAAAACGTGACGATCTTCGGAGAGTCGGCCGGAGCCATGAGTATTGGGACTCTTCTCGGTGTGCCACGCGCGAAGGGATTGTTTCATCGCGCGATTCTGCAGAGTGGGGCGGCGCACAACGTCTCGAGTAGGGAACTCGCGAGTCGGATTGCCGCGTACTACGTGGAAACTCTCGGATTGAGCGGAAACTACCTGGCGGGGCTGCGCGACAAAACCGTCACCGACTTGATGGCCGCACAGGCCCGAACCACCGCGAAATTCGGCCTGGCTGACGGCGTGATGGCCTGGCAACCGTGTGTGGATGACGACCTGGTGCTCGAACAACCGCTGGTCGGGATACGAAAGGGCATGGGGGCGGATGTTCCGGTCCTGGTGGGCACCAACCGCGATGAGTGGAAGTTGTTCAGCGTGGCCGATCCGGGCGGGCTTCGTCTCAACGACGAGCAGTTCCGCGAGCGGTTGGATCGCGTCGTTCCCGGTTGCGATGCCGATGGCGAACCGCTCGCGAAACTCGCTGCGAATGCATACGCGCGCGTGAAGGGTCCGAACGGACTCGATCCCTCCGAGCGCTGGGCGACGTTTCAAAGCGACCGGATCTTCCATTATCCGGCAACGCGCCTGCTCGAACAGCAGTCCGACCATCAACCGAATTCGTTCTCGTATCTCTTCGAATGGTCGCCGCCGATCATCGGGCGTTGGACCGGATCGTGTCACGGCCTCGAGCTGCCGTTCGTATTCGGTACGCTGGGAAACACACTGGTTCGCGCTGGGCTCGGGGCGACGCGGCCGTCGCGCTACCTCTCGAAGCGCATTCAGGATGCCTGGATCGCGTTCGCAAAGAACGGTGATCCGAGCCACAAAGGTTTGCCCGAGTGGCCGGCGTACACGCGGTTCGCTCGGAACACGATGTCGTTCAACGCCGAATGCTCGCTGCGATCCGATCCGCACGAAACCGGCAGGAAGTTCTGGGCAGAGCTGGTCAGTGAGGGCGAAGGCCGCTTCTTTTGATGGCGGCAACGCGCACCACGAAGGGCTATGACCGGCGCGAACTCCACACCGGTCCGTTGGGGTAGGCGTATTGCGCGAGGCTCGCCGGTTCGAACTCGACGCCGAGCCC
>JAJDAM010000722.1 GCA_029261905.1 Deltaproteobacteria bacterium | reverse complement strand
GTGTCGAGATAGAGATCCAGTGCAGCAAACGACAATGCACCGATACCGGCGATCGACTCCGAATCCGCATTGAACGAATGTTTCAGCACCCGCAGTGCCGTCGGGCTCTTCGCGAGCATCTCGTCCGCCCAGCGCCTCACTTCGGCCTGCAGTTCCTGCATGGGTACGACTTGATTGACGAGGCCCCACTGGTGCATCTGCGCTGCGTCGTATTGACGGCACAGATACCACACTTCTCGGGCGCGCTTGTCGCCGATGATGCGGGCCATGTAGGCACTGCCGAAACCTGCATCGAACGACCCGACGCGAGGCCCGGCCTGCCCGAACTTCGCGTGTTCGGCTGCGATCGACAGGTCGCACAGCACGTGCAGCACGTGCCCCCCGCCGATCGCCAGGCCGTTGACGGCCGCGATGATCGGCTTCGGCAGGTCGCGCATCGTGCGGTGAAGGTTCTCGATCTCGAACAACCCCGTCTCAGTGGGCCCGTAGTCGCCCGATTCGGCGCGCTGTTTCTGATCACCACCGACGCAGAATGCGCGTTCACCGGCCCCTGTGAGTGCGACGACACCGACCGAAGAATCGGCCCAGGCCGACTTCATGCAGAAGATCATCTCGTCGACGGTCCTCGCCCGGAACGCGTTCAGCCGATCGGGACGATTGATCGTGATCCAGGCCAGGCCGTTTTCGGTTCGGTAGTCCACATCGGTCAGTTCATCGAGTCGCATGCGGCTGTCCTCGCTTCGGGTTCGACAGCAGCGTACATCGGTTCGCACCGATCGGGAGATCCGGCGGGAGTTGTGCGAATGTTGGGGTCGCCCGCAGTTGCGCTCATCCCGCAGGCGGGCCCGTACCGGCGTGGCCACGGGAAAGCCGTGCGTGTCAGGGAATTCGCCCAAGGAGGTTTCATGTCACAGATGCTGCGGACTGTTTCGCCGGTAGATGGGAGCGTCTATGTCGAACGCTCGCTCGCGACAGAACGCGAGGTCGCGGAAACCGTCTCGGCAGCGCACGAGTCGCAGAGAAATTGGCGACAAGTCCCGATCTCGGATCGCACGGCCCTCTGCGCGAAAATGGTCGACCACTTCGTGGCCCAACGAGACGAAATCGCTCGAGAAATCAGTTGGCAGATGGGCCGACCGATTTCGCAGGCCTCAGGTGAAGTGGCCGGATTCGAAGAGCGCGCACGCCACATGATCGCGATCGCGGCAGAATCGCTCGGCGACATCGATCCCGGCGCCAAGCCCGGATTCCACCGCTTCGTACGGCGGGAACCTCTCGGCGTGGTATTGACCGTGGCACCGTGGAATTTCCCGTATCTGACAGCCGTAATTTCGATCGTACCGGCGATCCTGGCTGGCATTGCGTCGATACTGCGCCACTCGGCGCAGACGCCACTGTGCGCGGAGCGAATCGCACAAGCGTTCGACGCCGCAGATGCGCCGCGTGGCCTGTTCTCGGTGCTGCACACCAGCCACGCCGATACCGAACGATTGATCGCGAGCCCGGGTATCGATTTCGTCGCGTTCACCGGTTCGGTCGCCGCGGGGCGATCGATTCAACGTGCGGCGGTCGACCGATTCATCGGTATCGGACTCGAACTCGGCGGCAAGGATCCCGCCTACGTGCGCGCGGACGCTTCGCTCGATCACGCCGTCGAGAACCTCGTCGATGGGGCATTCTTCAACTCGGGCCAGTCCTGTTGCGGGATCGAGCGCATCTACGTTCACGAACACGTGTACGATGACTTCGTCGACTCGTTTGCCGACCAGGTCCAGCAGTACCGGCTCGGCGACCCGACCGACACCGACACGAACCTCGGCCCCGTCATCAACGCGAAGGCCGCGGACTGGGTTCGCGGGCAGGTTACCGATGCGATTGCCGCGGGCGCGCGTGGCCTCGTCGACACCTCGCGATTCGAGCATGCGGCCGACGAAGGTCCCTACCTCGCCCCTCAGGTACTCGTCGATGTCGACCATTCGATGCGCGTGATGACGGAAGAGAGCTTCGGACCCGTCGTCGGAATCGCAAAGGTCCGCGACGACGACGAGGCCGTCGAGTTGATGAACGACAGCGACTTCGGACTGACAGCCTCCGTCTGGACCCGCGACGAGAAAGCGGCACTCGCGTTGGGCGATCGCGTCGAGACGGGAACGTGGTTCATGAATCGCTGCGACTACCTCGATCCTGCGCTCGCCTGGACCGGCGTGAAAGACTCGGGGCGGGGATGCACGCTATCGCGTGTCGGCTTCGAAGCGCTGACGCGTCCCAAGTCGTTCCACCTGCGCATCGACTTTCCCAACCAGGACTGACCTCGACGCAGTCACCCTTCCGCGAGTCGAATCCCCCTGGGACAATTTGCCCTTGGTCGCCTGAGGCCTATTTCACCCAGCTGGAGGCTCCCACTGTGATCTACTTCACAGTCGCTGGAGGACCGGCGACGCACCCTGATTCATTCACTCGGCTTCCTCCTATTGACCGGCGATCGCAGCCCGCATTTCGGATGGCGCAACCGTGCATGCCGCCCACCGGCGAGACCTGATGGCTCGTGCTCTGGCCTCGCCAGCCGCACCGAGCGAGACGAGGATCCGAGGTGTTTGGCAGCTTGCGTGGCCGTCGATCGTGACGTTCGCGCTGCAATCCGCAGTGGGCCTGATCGACCTGGTGTTCGTCTCGCATCTCGGTTCCGACGTGGTGGCCGGTGTCGGTGTCGGATCGCAGTTGCAGTTCACGGCACTTTCGCTGATCGCCGCAGTCGGGACCGGCACAGTCGCGTTGGTTGCGCGTGCGGTCGGCGCGGGTGATCAACCTCGAGCAGATTCGGTCGTACGCGCATCGCTGGTGCTCGCCACCGGACTGGGACTGCTGCTGATGGCCGCTGCTCCCTATTGCGATGTGTACGTGGCGCTCTTCGGAGTCGAGCCGCCGGTCGTTGCCATCGGTGGATCGTACCTGCGGATCTTGATGTTCGGAGGCGTGCCGCTCGCGATCTCGATCACCTTTGCCAGTGCCCTGCGCGGAGCGGGAGACGTACGTACACCGCTGGTGGTCGGATTGATGATGAACATCGCGAACGTCATCGGCGACTACATGCTCATTTTCGGCAATTGGGGCGCACCGGAACTGGGGGCTGATGGCTCGGCACTCGCGACCGCGGGAGCATTCACGCTGGCTGCCGCGATCTACGTTGCGCTGTGGCTGAGCCGGTCGCTCCTATTGAAGCCGGTGGGGCTGCGCAAACGGATCGACATCGATTTATGCCGGCGCGTCGCGCGGATTGGAATGCCGACCTGCCTCGAGCAATTCGCATTCCATTTGGGACTGTTTCTGTTCGTCGCGGTCTTCTCGGACTTCGGAACGGATGCCGTATCGGCCTACTTCATTGGAGTTCGCGTCGTAGCGTTCTCTCTGATTCCGGGGATGGGGTTCCAGATCGCCGCAGCGACGCTGGTCGGACAACACCTCGGAGCCGGCCAGCCAGAAGCGGCCGCGCGTGCCGGCTGGCGAGCGACGATCGGTGCTGCGTGTGCGATGTCCGCACTGGGACTACTGATTGCGACGGGGGCCCACGAGATCGTCTCGTGGTTTGGGTCCGTCACGCAGGAGACCGAGACGCTCGCGGTGTCCTTCCTGATGATCGTCTGCGTTGCGCAACCGCTGATGGCTCTGGAGTTCGGCGTTGGTGGATCGCTTCGCGGGGCCGGCGACACGCGCTTCCCGCTCTTTGCCACGCTGGTCGGGCTCTTCGTATTCAGGCTGGGTGGCGCCCTGGTCGTACTCCATGTGCTTGGCGGCACCGTCACCGCCGCATGGTTGTGTTTGCTGGCCGACTACGCGACGAAGGGCGCGATCCTCGCGGAGAGGTTTCGACGCGGCCGCTGGAAGAACGTGGTGGTTTGATCGTTTGGGAGCCGCCTCGTTTGGGAGCCGCCGCTCGGACGCGTTCATTTCGATGGGGTCTCTCGTTTGCCGGACCTGAGGCCGGACCTCTTGTCCGAAATCGGGTCCGAAATCGGGTCCGAAATCAGGGCGCGCGCCCATTTTTTTGAGAGAGATCGCGTTGGGGGCCGAGCGGCAGCTCGAGGATTAGATACGCATCGGCTGCGACAGATCCGGTCACACCCGAGAAAAAATGCGGAATTCGACTACGACAAACCGCTCTCGATCAGCGAAGTGCCGCGACCGGTTGTGTCAACACGACCTCGACTCGGCGGTTCGCCGCGACTTCTGCCGACACTCCACTGCCAACGACCGGTCGAGACGAACCGAAACCCACTGTCCGGATCCGTCGGGAATCCATGCCCTGCGTGAGCAGGAATTCCTCGACCGATTCAGCTCGCAATTCGGACAGTTTCTGGTTCCATTCGGCCGTTCCGGACGGGTCGCTGTGTCCCTGCACTTCGATCTGCAGCTCCGGGTGGCGCAGCAACGTCTCCGCCAGTCCGATCAAGCGAGCTTCTGCGGCCTGCTCGATGCGATCCGACCCGACATCGAACAGCAGATCGCCGGGGAACTTCACGACCAGCGAGTCGGTTCGCCTCTCGATCTCGACGCCGCGGATCCAGCCGAGTTCGGTTTCTTCGACGTCGAATGCCGATCCTTCGGCGACCGCCACTTCTTGGCGGCCAAAGTAGTCCCAGGGAAACTCCGGCTCCTGGGTCGCCGGAGGCAACACGAACGGAGCCGTGACGACCTGATAGACCCCGACCAGTTCTCTCGTCACGAACCGCCCGACCCCTTGGGTCAGACCCATCGCGAAGCCTACCCATGGGCCGTTGATTTCTGTCTGCTCGACGATGGTTCCGGGAACCTCCAAGAAGCCGAATACGATTCCCGCGAGCCCGTGTTGCAACTTCGTTCCAATCTGCTCCGGACTGTCGAATGGATCACTCGCCTCGGCCGACGCGGTCGCCGCAGGCGCCAGCATGAAGAACACTCCCCCGACGAGCGCGACGACAGCGCGCGCGGCCCCCTGCACTCGCCGAGAGTTCGACTCGAATCGCGGCATTTCGAATGCCTCCTTAGTTCTTTCCGAACAGTGCTTGTCTACGGGTCGTGGGGTTTCGTCATGGAGCTGTGTCGCAGAAAACCCGTCGGCCGTATTCGTCGTATGTTCTTGCCGTGGGCGTGTCCACATGCAGTTGTGATGCTGCCCTCGAGCGCGCGCATTTTACACCCATTCCCGGGTCCATTTCACTGCATTTGAATCAGCTCACAGGGCGGATCCAATGAAGTTTGCATACCCTGGCGGCACCTTGCCCCGAGAGTTGCACCCTTGCGTTCAGCGCATTTGGGGTGTTTCGGGGCTGCGAATTATCGCAATCAGGTCGTCGTTGGTGATCGCCGCCTTGCTCTGTCGAACTCCAAGCACGTTGATTTTGCTGCTCGCCGCCATCGGGTTGGCCGCGCCCAGATCGAGTGCCGACCCCTTCACCTTTTCAGCCATCGACAGCCCCGGACGCACCGCCGCCGCCGAGTTGGTGGACCTCGACGGCGACGGCCGAACCGACCTGCTCTCGGTGACCTATTCGGGGCTGCCGCCGAACGAAAACCGCGAGGTTCGGGTCCACTATCAGAATCGCGACGGTGCTCTGCCCAAGGAACCGAACTGGAAGGGCTCCCTACCCGCGGGTGCGGCCATCTACGACGTGGCGAAGCTCGCCGACGGGCCGCATTCGGCGAGCGAATTGCTCTTGCTGTCCAGCCGTGGCGTCACGGTGTTGTCGTTCGAGGGGCGCACCGCAGCCCGCCGCGAGATCCAGATTGCCGGTTTTCCGATGTTCACAGTCGCGTCCGACGAGCGAAGCCTCGATCGCATGATGCTGGTCCGGTCGGATCTCGGTCCCCGGAGTCGAATCGTCGTGCCTGGTTTCGGTGAGTGCGCGATTCTCGAATCGAATGGCGACCTGGTGTCCCGCATCGAGGTCAGCGGGCGAGCCAACTTCTACATGCCGCCGCGACCCGGCCCGATGATTTCGGGTAGCGAGCTCGAGATTCATTTCGACTATCCGCGTCTCAATTCAGGCGACATCGATGGTGATGGCCGTCGCGATCTGGTCGTGGCGGACCGCCACGAGGTCCGCATCTTTCTGCAAACCGAGGAGGCGAAGTTCCCGCGTACCGCCAACCGGATTCTCGCTGTCGGACGCCTGTCCGAAGACGATCACATCCGGAGCTCGGGAAACCTCGCGATCGATACGGTAGACATCAACAACGACAAGCGGGCTGATCTGCTGATCTCGCACAGCAGTGGCGGCTTGTTCAACCCACGTTCCGAAACCGCGGTTCACTTGAATCGGGCTGGCCAATTCGACATGTCGAATCCGGACCAGGTGATCGTGTCCGAAGGCGGGATCGCAACCGTTCAGTTGCTCGATATCGATGGAGACGGCTCGGTCGAATTGATCGAAGGCCGAATTCCG
>JAJDAM010000721.1 GCA_029261905.1 Deltaproteobacteria bacterium | reverse complement strand
GAGAGCACGCGCTCGCAATGGCGAAAGAAGGCGCAGCGCTGGTGATAAATGACCTCGGTGGCGCCCGCGACGGGTCTGGTGGTGGCGCTGCAATGGCCGACCAGGTCGTGGACGAGATCAAGGCTGCCGGCGGAGAGGCGGTCGCGAACTACGACAACGTGGCGACGGTCGAAGGGGGCCAGAACATCCTGAAGAGCGGCCTCGACGCGTTCGACAAGGTCGACATCCTCGTCAACAACGCGGGCATCCTGCGCGACAAGTCGTTCGCGAACACCACCGAAGACATGTGGGACATCGTCATCGCCGTTCATTTGAAGGGAACGTACTGCGTGACGCATGCGGTGTACAACCACATGAAGGAGCGAAACCAGGGGGGCGTGATCATCAACACGTCCTCGACTTCCGGCTTGAATGGCAACTTCGGTCAGTGCAACTACGGCGCTGCGAAGGCTGGAATCGCCGGCTTCACCCGTTGTTTGGCGATCGAGGGCAAGAAGTACGGCGTTCGTGCGTTCATCCTCGCACCGGTCGCGGTGACCCGGCTGACTGACGATCTGCCGGGATTCAACGACGAGAAGATGAAGGCACGGATGAGCCCTGGCCTGGTATCCCCGTTGGTAACCTATCTGGCCAGTGATCTGTCGATGGATCACTCGGGCAAGACGTTCTTCGTCGGCGGCGGGCGCATCGCCGAGATGAAGGTCGTGACTCATACGGGGATCACGAAATCCGACAACGGCGGCCTTTGGACGCCCGAAGAGATCGCGGCGAAAATGACACCGGGCGAGATCCTGATGGACTGAGTGCCGGCCCGGGGCATTGGCCCCAGCTACGGCGCGCTCGTTGCGTACTGCGCAACGCCGTGCGGAAAGAACGATCATGGCACCCCGTGACGGAAACGTCCGGGGTGCTTTGTTTGGCTCGTCAGGCGGTCAGGAACTCCTGCGCACCGAGGTCGAGCGCGTGGCGGCTGTGGCGACGTGCCATGGCGACGAACATCTCGTCGCCCCGATCGGTCTGCTCGACCATCATCGAAGCGATGATGGTCACCGCGAAGCCGCTGAAGGTCCCGCGGCGGTAGTCGTTCCAGCAGTCCTGCCATTCATAGCCCGCGATACCCGCCGACTCGAGAGCCGTGTGGTAGGCGCGGACGATGTTCTGCTCGGCATCGCGGCGCACCTCTGGCACGAGACCCGCGCCGAGGAAGTAAGCGACATCGGAAAGCGGACTTCCGAGGGTGATGCTCTGCCAATCGACGGCCGAGATCTTCGGCGGGTTGCGCTGCCTGTCGATCAGCAGGTTGTCGAGTCGGTAGTCGACGTGCACCAGTGAAAATGGCGTGGGAAGCATTTCGAACGGCGCCGCCGTCGACGTGGCTACCTGCTCGATGATTTCGGTTTCGTCGGTTTCCAGTCTCGACCCATATCGGGCGATGAAGCCAGGCAGTTGGGCTTGATACATCGCTCGCCCCAGCTGGATCAGGGGCGCGCTCGGTTCACCCAACCATTCGATGCCGCGCAATCGCTCGTCGCACCAACTGGGAGCGTGGAGTCCGACCAACTCGAGGACCGCTGCGCGAGCGGTGTCGGGCGAGCAGCCGGCGAGTTGATCGCCCTGTTCACCGGGTGCGAGGTCTTCGAGCAGTAGCGCGAACTCCGGCCCCTGTCCTTCGATCTCGGCGTAGTAGCAGCGGGGCGTCGAGATCGTCAGTCGCTGCTGCAGCTCGCGGTAGAAGCAGACTTCCTTGATGTAGTTGCGGAGCATGACGCCCGTGTGGCGACTGGTCGGGTCGTCCGAGGCGAACTTTCCCACCAGGCTGGTCGGCGTCGATTCGTCCCCGCCGCCGACATCGAGTGCGTACCGGACACACATCCCGATCTGGCCAGTGCCGATCCGGGTACTTTCGAAGCCTCTCACTTCGGCGTCGGTGTGCCCCGCCTGGCGAAGGCAATCGGTGAGCCAGTCGGAAGTGACATCGTCGGGGCCTGGAATGTTCGGGGTGGATATTTCGGAGGTCGGGTCGTCGGTCATCGCACGGAGTTCTAGCACCGTGATACGCTCGGGCACACAGACGGAGGAGGACCTCGATGGCCGCAAAACAGCTACCCGCCAAAGGCACCGAGTGGGAATCGATCAGGCAGCAGATGCTCGAGATGGGGCGCGACGACGCGGATTGGCGCAGTGGCCGCACGGCTGTCTATGTCTTTCACCCGGGCGATGACGTGATCCAGGTCGCCAAGGATGCGTACGCGCTGTTTCAATCCGAAAACGCGCTGGGCCCAGCCGCCTTCCCCAGCTTGCGTCAGATGGAAGCCGACGTGATCTCGATGGGAAAGAGTCTGCTGCACGGCGACGAGCAAGCCTGCGGGAACATGACGTCCGGCGGCACCGAGAGCATCTTGATGGCAGTGAAAACCTGCCGGGATCAGGCGCGATCTCGGGGGGTCGACACGCAAGGTGCCCAGATCGTCGTCCCCCGCACCGCCCATCTCGCGTTCGACAAGGCGGCCCACTACCTCGGCTTGGAGATGGTCCGGGTGCCGGTCGCTGCTGATCTGCGGGCGGACACCCGCGCGATGGCCGAGGCGGTCACCGATCGCACGTTGATGCTGGTCGGATCCGCACCGTGCTTTCCATTCGGGTTGATCGATCCGATCGAAGAACTGTCGAATCTCGCTCTCGACCGGAACCTCTGGCTGCACGTCGACGCGTGCGTCGGCGGCTACTTCGCGCCGTTTGCGCGAATGAACGGGATCGATGTTCCGCCGTTCGATTTCGAGTTGCCCGGTGTCGCGTCGATCTCGGCCGACCTGCACAAATACGGCTACGCGGCAAAAGGCGCATCGACGGTCTTCCACCGAAACGAAGAACAGCGCGCGTTTCAATTGTTCAGTTGTGACGATTGGCCCGCCGGTGGGATGACGACGCCGACCGCAGCCGGAACCCGACCGGGTGGTGCCATCGCGGGCGCGTGGGCGGTGATGCACTACCTGGGCGTCGAGGGGTACTGCGAAAAGGCCAAGATCGTCACCGATACGCGTGAACACTTGATGGCTTCGATCGATGCGATCGACGGATTGAAGACGCTCGGCGATCCCCAACTCGGACTGTTCGCCTATGGCTCCGAATCCGAGGCACTGCCGATCTTTTCCGTTTGGGGAGAGCTGAAGAAGAAGGGCTGGTTCACCGGTGTCGTGACCGAGCCCCGCGGCATCCACTTGATGCTCTCGCCTTCGCACGCGGAGGCCGCTGACCAGTACCTCGCAGACTTGCGGGAGGCAGTGAAGAAAGTTCGCGATGGGGGCGGCAGCAACGAGCCGACCGAGGCGCGCTACGCCTGACACGAGCGAACGGCTCACCGGCCGCCGCGATCCGGTTGATGCCGTTCACGCTCGCTCTACAGATCTGTCGCTGCTGCGCCGATACACCGGCCGACCCCAGCCCCCCGCTGGAGACTGGCTTGTCTCAGGATCAAAAGTGGCGGGCCCTCGTGCTGGCGGCGTTGTGCCTCGCCTATCCCGCGGCGTTCATACCCGCCAACCTGACGGGCGCGGCCGACGTGAACATGCTCGGCGTTTTCAAGCTCGACGAATTCGGTCAGTTCCGAGCCCTCTGGAAGATGACGAGTCCGAGTCCGTCGCTCGCCGAATCGGTCACTCGCTTCATCGCGTACGACTACTACTGGTACGGGTTTCCGTTCTTCGCGCTGAGCGCCGCTCTGTTCTGGCCTCTGCGAGCGGCCTACGTGGCGGCGGCCGAGCCTGGGCTGACGACCGCCAGCGTGTTGGTACTTCGCGAGTTGAGTCCTCTGTTTACTGCGGCGGCCATCGCGATACTCGTGGCGCTGTGGACGAGACTCCGCTCGACGCCTCAGATGATCGCGCTGTTCGCGTTCCTGGCCGCCATTCCCGCGGTAGTCGACAACAACCTGTGGTGGCATCCGGACGCGATGTTGCTGTTCTTCGTCGTCTGCACGATCGGCGCGCTTTCGCTCGATCGCGGTCGCCTCGGTCCCTGGTTCTTCGCTGCCGCGTTGGCGTGTGGACTCGCAACAGCCACCAAGACGATGGGTGTCTGGTTCTTTGCTGCGGTGGCGCTGCACTTGTTTCGTGCTCGCAAATCGAACTCGATCGCGAAGCTCTTGCGAGCCGGTGCCGGATTCATCGGCGTGATGGCTCTGGCAATCCTTGCCGGCAGCCCCCACTGGTTCTTGCCAAGTGAGTGGGAGGAGACGATCGCTGCGATCGCCTCGCTCCAAGCCGATACTCATGCGGGTTGGTTCACGCGAGGAGATCCCGGAGTCGGTCCGTGGCTCGGGTTGTTGCGTTCGGGGTACGGATGGCTTGCGACCTGGGCGGCGCTCGTGACGCTTTGCGCGATCGCGGCTCGCCGTTCGGTGCGCGTGGAGCACCGCGAGTTGGCCGCAACGATACTGGCCTGGGTGATCCCGGTTTCCATCTATTTCGTCGTCCACGTCGGGATGCAGCGCGAGCGCTACCTGTTGAGTGTGTTGGTCCCGCTGGCATCGTGCGCCGGTAGCCCGCTCCTGTGGGACGCTGTGCGGGGGCGAGGTGAATCTCTTCTGCCGCGCATCGCGGCGACCGCGATGCTGCTGTTGCTCGGCCTGCAACTCGCCTTCCACGTCCAGGAAGACGTGCGTCGCTACCGCGCCGTCCTGCATCGCGAGCAGGATCACCCCGCGTTCGTCTTCTGGGATCGGTTCGAAAGCGAGGTGCTCTCTGCGGTCTCGTCCGAGACGCCGTTGCGGATCTTTCGTGACCATACGATCTACGTTGCACCCGAGCGGCGCTTTCAGGTCCACATGCGATGGCATACCACTCAATACGCCGACATCGCCGAATCCGACCCCGACCTGGTTCTGCTGAAGCGCTCCCAAATGGATTGGTTCGCCGACCCCGCATCGATCGAAAAGAGCACTGATGCCGAGCAGGCCGCCCGCGCGCGTCGCTTCTATCGGGATGCGGCGAATGACACGATCCCCGGTTACAAGCGGCTGATGGAGACAGAATTCGCGGTCGCCTTCGGACGCAATGCAGGGCCGCGCGTGGGCCAACTGACGGCACCG